>DATLJJ010000431.1:0-10695 GCA_035538975.1 Sphingomonas sp.
GCGATAGGCAGCAGCCGATGCACGCGCCCGGGCGTCGGGAACCGCTGCCGCGCGGATCCGCGCCGAAGCCTCGGCCTGCTCGAGATCCAGGCGGGAGGATTCGCCGGCAGTGAAGCGCAACCGCGTGAGCCGGGCGAGCTCGGCATCCGAGGCGGCGAGCGCCACGGCCGTGGCGGCATCCGACTGGGCGGCGCGCAGGTCGACATAGTTGCGGACCAGCTCGCCGATCAGCGTGAGCGTCACGTCGCCGCGCGCATAGGCCGCGGCTTCGAGGCGCGCACCCGCCGCCTCGACCTGACGGCGCTGACGGCCCCAGAGGTCGATCTCCCAGCTCGCATCGAAGCCGAGATCGTAGAGCGGGAAGCTGCGGTCGAAGCCGGGGATGTTGGCGACGGGAAGCTGGCCGTTCTCGCTCAGCACGTTCTGGGTCGCCGAGCCCTTGGCCTCGACCGTGGGGTACCGCCCGCCTGCTGCCGCGTCGCGATTGGCGCGCGCCTCGGCGATGCGTGCCTCCGCCTCGCGCAGATCCGGCGTACCGGCGACCGCGCGCTGTACCAGCGCCGTGAGCTGCGGGTCGCCGAAACGCTCCCACCAGGCCGCATCGACCGGGCCGGGGGTACCGGGCTCGACCCATTCGGGTGCGACGCTGGTCTCGGGCGCACGATAGTTCGGGCCGACGGTGCAGCCGGCGAGCGCGGCCAGCGCCAGCAGGGGCAGGATACGAGGCATCGCGATCACTCCATGCGCGCACGGAAGAGCCAGGCCGAAGCGGAGAGCGTCGCGCAGGCGATCAGCGCGAGCGGCCATAGCTGGTGGAAGACGGCACCCGCCGGCATCGCCTTGAGGAACAGGCCCTGGACGATCACCAGGAAATAGCGGGCGGGATCGAGATAGGTCACGACCTGCAGCCAGCCGGGCATGTTGTCGATCGGTGCGGCATAGCCGGAAAGCAGGATCAGCGGCGTGGTGACGAGAAACACGCCGAGGAACGCCTGCTGCTGCGTCTGCGAGGCGGCCGATACGAGCATGCCCAGCCCGATCAGCGCGAGCAGGTACATGGCCAGGCTGAGAAAGAAGAGCAGCAGCGAGCCTGTGAAGGGAACACCGAAGACAAGGGGCGCGACCACCAGATAGACGCTGCCGTTGATCATCCCGATGATGAAGGGCGGCACCATCTTGCCGATGAGGATCTCGTGCACCCTCAGTGGCGAGACCATCAGCTGATCGAAGGTGCCGAGCTCGCGTTCGCGCGCGACGCTCTGAGAGGTGATCGCCAGCCCTGCGACCGAGGTGATGATCGCCACCAGCGAAGGCAGCGTGAACCAGATATAATCGAGCGCGGGGTTGTACCAGTTGGTGACGATGCTGCCGCCCTGCGCGGCCACCGCCGCGCGCGGCGCGGTATCGGCACCCATCTGCGCGGCGATCCGGGTGAGATAGCCCGCGACGATCTGCGCGGCGTTCGAGCGGCGGCCGTCGAGCACCAGCCCGACCGTCGCGGGCTGGCGGGTGGCGAGATCGCGGTCGAAATCCTGGTCGATCACCACCGCCGCGATCACGCGCTGGTTGTCGATCGCATGCTCGAGCTCGTCGAAGCTCCTGAGGGGCACGACCTCGCGGAAATTGGGGCTGCCGGCGATGCGCTGGACCAGCTCGGCCGAATGCGCGCCGCTGCTGCGGTCGAGCAGACCGACGTCAACGTTCTTGACGTCCAGCGTGGTCGCGAAAGTGAAGATGAAGAGCTGCATCAGCGGCGGCACGAACAGCACGATTCGCGACTTGGGATCGCGCAGCACCGCCCACAACTCTTTGACGATCATCGCCCAGAGCCGACGCAAGCCGGAGCGTTCGAAGAGCCCACGCATCAGTCGAGGCTCCGGCGCGTGACGCGGAACGAGAGCAGGAAGAAGAGCGCGCCGAAGCCGAGCATGATGCCGATGTTGGGCAGAATCAGCCCCCACTGGTCGCCGGCGAGGAACACCGATTCGAGCGCAGGGATCAGGTAACGCGCGGGCACGACATAGGTGAGCGCCTGGATCGGCCACGGCATCGACCCGATCTCGTAGATGAAGCCCGAGAGCAGGAAGGTGGGGAGAAAGGCCGAGAGCAGCGCGATCTGGCTCGCGACGAACTGGTTCTTGGTCGCGGCCGAGATGAACAGGCCCAGCCCCAGCGCAGGCATCAGAAAGGCAGACGAGATCGCGAACAGCGTGAACACCGATCCGCGGAACGGCACGCCGAAGATCCACACCCCGATCGCCGCACAGAGCGCCATCGAGGCCTGGGCGAGGAAGAAATAGGGGATGACCTTGCTCGCGATGAACTCGGCCATGCTGATCGGCGTCGCCATCATCGCTTCCATCGTCCCCCGCTCCCATTCGCGCGCGACGACGAGCGCGGTGAGCAAGGTGCCGATCATCGTCATCACGTTGGCGATCGAGCCGGGCACGAGGAAATAGCGGCTCTTGAGTTCGGGGTTGTACCAGTAGCGCGCCGAGACGGAGACCGGCGGCTCCGCATCCACGCCTCGCTCCACCCCCTCCGCCGCAGCCCATTGCGCACGGACGCCCTCGCCATAGGCCGCGGCGAAATTGGCGGTGTTGGGCTGCGAGCCGTCGGTGATGATCTGGATCGGCGGCACGCGGCCGCGCTTCACTCCGTCGCCGAAATCCTGCGGGATGACGATGATCGCGCGCAGGCTGCCGTCGACCATCCCCTCGCGGACCGCCGCGACGCTGCGCGCCATCGTCACGTCGAAATAGGTCGAGCGTTGATAGGCCTGCGCCAGCCGCAGCGCGGGCGCGCTCGAATCCTCGAGCACCACCGCGATCCGCGTGCGGCTGGTGTCGAGCGACACCGCATAGCCGAACAGGAACAAAAGGATCATCGGCAGCACGAAGGCGATCAGGAAGGTGGAGGGGTCGCGCAGGATCTGCGCCCCTTCCTTGCGCACCAGCGCCGCGAGGCGGCGGAGGGAGAAGCGCATCACGCTGCCTCCCGCTGCTGCCCGCGTTCGCGGTCGAAGGCCTCGATCAACGCGATGAAGGCATCCTCCATCGTCGGGTCCTCCGCGCCCGTGAGCTCGGCGGCGCGCGCCTTGAGCTCATCGGGGGTGCCAGTGGCGATCTGCTCGGCGCGGTAGATCAGCGTCGCGCGGTCGCAATATTCGGCTTCGTCCATGAAGTGTGTGGTGACGAGCACGGTCACCCCCTTCTCGACCAGCCCGTTGATGTGCGTCCAGAATTCGCGCCGCGTGACCGGATCGACGCCCGATGTGGGTTCGTCGAGGAACAGCACGGGCGGCTCGTGCATAACCGCGCAGGCGAGCGCGAGCCGTTGCTTGAAGCCGAGCGGCAGCGTGCCCGCATTGACGTCGAGCTTCGTCTTGAGCTCGAAGATCTCGACCATCGCCTCGATGGCCTGCGCGGCGCGGTCGCGTGGCAGGTCATAGGCGCCGGCGAAGAAATCGAGGTTCTGGCGGACGCTCAAGTCGCCGTAGAGCGAGAATTTCTGCGCCATATAGCCGAGCTGGGCGCGCGCGTCGGCGCGGGAATGGCGCAGCGACTTGCCCGCGACCGAGCCGGTGCCGCTGGTCGGCGTCAGCAGCCCGCAGAGCATCTTGAACGTGGTGGACTTGCCCGCGCCGTTCGGGCCCAGCAGTCCGAAGATCTCGCCGCGCGGAATCGCGAAGTTCATGTCCTTGGCGGCAGTGAAGTCGCCGAAGACCTTGGTGAGGCCCCTGGCCTCGATCGCGCATTCGTCGTTCGGGGGAATGGTGCGATAGCGTTCGGCAAGCGCGCTGGTGCCCGCAGGTCCGCCGCCGAGCCGCTCGATGAAGCCGTCCTCGAAGCGCGGAGGCGCCGGCTCCACGCTGGTATCCGGCCCGCCTTCGAGCGCCGCTGCATCGGGCGCGGCCGCGCCCTCGGCGAGCAGCAGGCGCACCGAGCGGCCCTGTATCGTCCCGTCGATCACGTCCTTGCGGTCGAGCGCATGCGTGAGGAAGCGGCGGCGCCGGTCCGCGAAGCCGGTGACGCGGATCACCCGATCGGCCACGCCGCCGGTCAGCTCCGCAGGCGGCCCGTCGAACAGCAGCTTGCCTTCATTGAGCAGGTAGACGGTGTCGCACTTCTCCGCCTCGTCGAGATAGGCGGTCGACCAGAGCACGGCGATACCCTGGTGCGTGAGGTCGCCGACCATCGACCAGAGCTCGCGCCGCGAGATCGGATCGACGCCCACGCCGGGTTCGTCGAGCAGCAGCACCCTCGGCGTCTTCACCAGCGCGCAGGCGAGCCCGAGCTTCTGCTTCATGCCGCCCGACAGCTTGCCCGCGAGCCGATCCTGGAAGCGCGCGAGATCGGTGAATTCGAGCAGCCGCCCGAAGCTCTCGCCGCGCTCGGCCGCGGGCAGCCCGCGAACATCGGCGTAGAGACGCAGGTTCTCGATGACCGACAGATCCTCATACAGGCCGAAGCGCTGGGGCATGTAGCCGAGGTCGTCGAGGTGCTCGCCAGGCGCGCCACCGAGCATCTCCACGGTCCCCTCGCTTGGCGCCATCAGGCCCGCGAGGATGCGGATCAGCGTGGTCTTGCCCGCGCCGTCGGGCCCCACCAGCCCGGTGATCCTGCCGGGCTCGATTCCCATTGAGACGCCGTCGAGCGCGGGAGCTTCGGCTCCGTCGAAGCGCTTGACCAGCCCCTCGGTGCGGGCGAGCGGCCCGGGCACGATCGTTCAATCCTTTCGCACGGGGCGGGCGCCGGGGACGCGCACCGTCACCGGCTGCCCCTGGCGAAGCGCATCGTCTGGATCGGTGACGATGATCCGGAGCTGGTACACCAGATCGGTACGCAGGTTTGCCGTTTCCACCGTCTTGGGCGTGAACTCGGCGCGCGGCGAGATATAGCCGATCGTGCCGGTGTAGGTCTTCGGATTGCCGTCGGCGGTCACCTGCACCTTCATCCCCGGGCTGATCCGGGCGAGATCGGTCTCGGCGACATAGGCGCGTACGCGCATCGGCCGGTCGATGGCGAGCGTGAGCACGGTCTCGCCCGGCTGGACGATCGCGCCGGGCTCGCGCGCCCGCGTCACCACGGTCCCCGCGGCAGAGGCGACCAGCCGCGTGTCGGCAAGGTCGGTCCCGGCACCCTGACGCGCGGCCTGGGCGGAGCGCAGTTCGGCCTGGGCACCGGCAATATCCTCCGCGCGGCTGCCGGCGACGAGCAGCGAAAGCGCCTGCTGCGCCTCGCGGAGCTGGGCCTGGGCGCGATCGCGCTGTGCGACCGTCTGCTCCCATTGGCCGCGGCTGATCGCCCCGGGAGCGACGAGCGGCTGGCGGCGCGCATAGTCGCGCTCGGCCTCGCGCGTCGCCGCCTGCGCCGCGTCGACACGCGCCCGGGCCTGCGCCACGTCCTGTGGCCGGTTGCCGTTGCGAAGCCTGGCGAGCTGCGCCTGTGCCTGCGCGACGCGCGCATCGGCTTCGGCGATGCGGCTGTCGATGCTGCGCGTCTCGAGCGTGGCGAGGAGCTGGCCTTGCGTCACCTTGTCGCCCTCGTCCACGCCGATCCCGGAGATGCGGCCGTTGACGCGGAACCCAAGATCGACCTCCCGGATGTCGACATTGCCGTAGAGCGCAAGACCGGTGTCGCGCGCCGAACGGAGCAGGCCAAAGCCCCCCGTCGCGATCGCCGCGATCAGCAGCACGGCGACAACGGCAAGCACAACAAGGCGGCGTCGGTTCATCTCGGCTTCTCCGAAAGGATGCAGAGCACATTGGCGCGGAGACGGGCGCGCAGCAGCGCAGCGGTGTCCTTGTCGATCTGGTCGACTCCCAGCGCACGGCAGACCGCGGCGCGGCCCGCGCGCAGCACCATCGCCTGGCCGAACAGCAGGATGCTCATCGCGGTCGCCTCGCGACGATCGAGTTCGGGCCGCACGCGCAGGATCAATTCGAGGAACGCGTCGAGGATCGGCTGCATCGCGATGCCGAAAAGCCGGTCGAATGCCTCCGTCGGCGCCTGCTGCTCGCGGATGATGAAGCGCGACCATGTCTCGGTCTCGGGACTCAGCATCATCTGCGCGAGACCGTCGAGGATCGTCGCAAGGGCTTCCATGGCAGCTTGCGGAGAGGCACGTCCGACTTCGAGCGCCTGCGCCACCGATGCGTCCTGTCGCTCGCGGATCGCCGCGGCGATGTGCTCCGCCGCGGCGAGATACAGGCCCTGTTTCCCGCCATAGTGATAGGTGATCGAAGACATTGCGGTGCCCGAGGCGCGCGCGATCTCACGCGTGCTCGCGCCTTCGAAGCCGAGGCGCCCGAACTGGTCGACCGCCGTTTCGAGGAGGATCTGCGAAACCATGAAGCTCCTGTTCGTTCGAACGAACTAACAGGCAACGCCTCTTGACGCAACTGCGCGACAACGAAGATTCGCCGCACGCGTTCCGCGATTTGCACCGCGACGCCGAAGCGCTAGGGGAAGTACCTAGGTCCGAACCGCACAATGCGATTGGATTTTCTGCGGTTTATGCTTATGTACCGATCATTATGAAAAACATCCTCTGCCCCGCAGCAAAGGGTCGCCCGCGGGAGTTCGACGTCGACGAGGCGTTGGCAGCCGCGCTGCGCGTCTTCTGGACCAAGGGATATGAGGGCGCGTCGCTGAGCGACCTGACCGATGCGATGGGGATCACCCGCCCCAGCCTCTACGCAGCTTTCGGCAACAAGGAGGCGCTGTTCCGCAAGGCGCTGGACCTCTACGAGAGCGAGAAGCTCGCCTATATGCGTGATGCGATCCAGGCGCCCACCGCACGCGCGGTCGCCGAGCGGCTGCTGCGCGGCGCACTGGCGATGCAGACCAGCGACTGCGGAGACCCCAAGGGCTGCCTGCGCGTGATCAGTTCGGTCGCGTGCGGCGTCGAGGCCGAGTCGATCCGCGCCGAAGTGATCGAGCGCCGCAAATCCTCCAGCCGAACGCTGATCGAGCGCTTCGAGCGCGCGAAGGCGGAAGGCGAGCTTCCCGAAGGCATGACCGCGGAGGGGCTGGCCGCCTATCTCGGCGCGCTGCTCCAGGGATTGACGCTCCAGGCAGGTGCAGGCGCGAGCCGCGAGGAGCTCGAACGGCTGGTCGAGACCAGCCTGGCCGTCTGGCCGACGCGGTAATGCTTCTAGGCCGCGCCCGATCCTTCATCGAGCGCGGCGGCAAACAGGGCCGTCAGCCGTGCGCGCAGCGCGTCGGCACTCAGGCTGTCGAGCGGCGCGATCGCGAGCGCCGAGCGCATGATCCCCGTCCCCATCAGCACCGAGAGGCCGAGACTCGCCCGGAGCGCGGCGTCCGCTCCGCCGAGGAGCGCAGCCACCGGGCCCAATATATCCTCGTCGATCGCCTCGCGGATGATGCTCGACGGCTTGGGCGAAGTCGCCGAGCGCAACAGGATCATCAGCCGGTCCATCTCGTCCGCCGCGTGATCGGCGTCGCCGGTATCGCCATCGAGGAGCAGCGCGGCGAAATGCGCGGGCAGCGCTTCGCGCGTGATGCCCTGCATCAGTTCCCTGTCGGCGCGGACCGACTCTTTGAAGAGCTGCTCCTTGCTGCCGAAATAGCGGCTGATCAGCGCCGGATCGGCGCCTGCATCGCGGGCGATCTCGCGCAGACCCACATTTTCGTAGCTGTCGCGGGCGAAATGGCGGCGGGCGGAGGCGAGGATCGCCTGCCGCGTCGCGGCCGCATTGCGCGAACGCGGCGGAGCCTGAGTGGGCGGGATCATGGACACCCTTCCTATCACTGCAGGAACACGGGTCAACGGCTGTGGACATTTGATGTCCACGGCCGTTGACAAAGCTCGAGCTTGTGCCTAGCCCCCGCTGCACGGGACAAGGCCCACAAAAGAAGGTCACCCGGGGAGGGTCGCCGAACTGGGCAGCAACCAGGAACGCGCATATGTTTTCGACGAAATCCCAGATGCTTGTCATGCCCGCTCTGGCGGCCGCGCTTGCGCTTTCCGCGTGCGGCGGAGGTGCCGAATCGGGACCGCCGCAGCAGGGCGCCCCGCCCGTCACGGTGGCGACGCCGCTCGTCCAGCGCCTGAGCGACTGGGACGAATTCGTCGGCCGCTTCGAAGCGGTCCAGAACGTCGAGGTGCGCCCGCGCTCCTCCGGCTATCTCCAGGGCGTGCATTTCCGCGACGGCGAATATGTGAGTCGCGGCCAGCTGCTCTTCACGATCGACGCGCGCCCGGCCGAGGCGGCGCTGGCCCAGGCGCGCGCGCAACTCGCGCAGGCGCAGGCAACGCTCGCCAATGCGCGCACCGAGCTGGCGCGCTCGCAGGCTCTCGCGGCCCAGCGCGCGGCAAGCCAAGAGGAAGTCGAGTCGCGCCAGGCGGCGGTTCGCTCGGGGCAAGCGCAGGTAGCGGCCGCACAGGCCAATGTCCGTGCGCGCCAGCTCGATACGGGCTTCACGCGCGTCACTGCGCCGATCGGCGGCCGCATCTCCGAGCGCCGCGTCGACGTGGGCAATTCGGTCACCGCCGACCAGACCGTGCTCACCACGATCGTCTCGGTGGATCCGCTGCACTTCGTCTTCCAGGGATCCGAGGCGCTGCTGCTCAAGTACCAGCGCGAGGGCTCGGGCGTGCGCCCCGGCACCCCGGTGCGCGTCAAGCTGAGCGACGAGAGCGATTTCGCGCATGCCGGCACGCTCGACTTCATCGACAATGCGATCGACGCCGGCGCAGGCACGATCCGCGCGCGTGCGATCATGCCCAACCCCGGCGGTTTCCTGAAGCCCGGCATGTTCGGCACGCTGCGGCTCGAAGCCTCGCAGCCCTATGACGCGATCCTGGTGCCCGACACCGCGGTGGTCGCCGATGCGGCGCGACAGGTGGTCTATGTCGTGGGCAAGGACGGTACCGTCGCTGCCAAGCCGGTGCAGACCGGCGCGCTGCGCGGCAACCTGCGCGTGATCCAGAGCGGACTGACGCGCGAGGACCGCGTGATCATCGACGGCATCCAGCGCGCGCGACCGGGCCAGAAAGTCCAGGCCCAGCAGGGCAAGATCCAGGCGCAGCCCGCCACCGCGGGCTCGCCGTCGTCGAGTTCGCAGCTGCCCGCCTCCACCGCCCAGCCCGCCGGCGGGCGCTGAAAGGCAGCGCCATGAACATCTCCAGCTTCTTCATCGAGCGCCCGATCTTCGCGGGCGTG
The DNA here is from genome assembly GCA_035538975.1 of Sphingomonas sp. GTDB lineage: Bacteria > Pseudomonadota > Alphaproteobacteria > Sphingomonadales > Sphingomonadaceae > Sphingomonas. The sequence goes on from DATLJJ010000431.1 coordinate 9,191, forward strand.
ATCGCAGTCTTCATCACGCTGATCGGCGCCTTCTGCTATCCGCTGCTGCCGCTCTCGCAATATCCCGAGATCGCGCCGCCTACGATCGCGGTGCAGGCGGCCTATGCCGGCGCCTCGCCCGAGACGATCGCCGAGACGGTGGCCGCGCCGCTCGAGCAGGAGATCAACGGCGTCGAAGGCATGCTCTACATGAGCTCGTCCTCGACCCAGGGCGCGGCGCAGATCACCGTCACCTTCCAGCCTGGCACCGACCTCGATGCCGCGCAGGTGCTGGTGCAGAACCGCGTGCGGCTCGCCGAACCCCGCCTGCCCGAGCAAGTGCGCCAGGTGGGCGTGACGGTGAACAAGCAGGAATCGGGCTTCCTGATGATCGTGGCGCTTACGTCGCCCGACGGGAGCCTCGATACCGACTATATGGGCAATTACGCCAACACCACGATCCGCGACCGGCTGTTGCGGCTCGAGGGCGTGGGCACCGTCCAGGTGTTCGGCGGCGGCAATTATTCGATGCGCATCTGGATCGACCCCGATCGGGCGGCAGCGCGCAACCTCACCGCGGGCGAGATCATCGCCTCGCTCCAGGCGCAGAACGTCCAGGTGGCGGGCGGCGCACTAGGCCAGACGCCCAGCGGCCCGGCCAATCCGTCGTTCGAAGTGCCCGTAGACGTCGAGGGCCGGCTGCGCACGGTCGAGCAATTCTCCAACATAACGGTCAAGTCCGATCCCGCCAGCGGCGCGATCACGCGGCTGGCCGACGTCGCACGCGTCGAACTGGGCAGCCAGGACTATGCGATCCGCGGATCGTTCAGCGGTCACCCGGGCATCGCGCTCGCAGTCGTCCAGCAGCCGGGCGCCAACTCGCTCTCGGCGGCAAAGCTCGTCCTCGCCGAGATGGAGACGCTTTCGCGCGACTTCCCCCCGGGGATGAAGTGGTCGATCCCCTACAACCCCACCGAATATGTCCAGGCGTCGGTCGAGGCGGTGCAGCACACGCTGCTCGAGGCCGTGGTACTGGTGGTGCTGGTGGTGGTCGTCTTCCTCCAGACCTGGCGCGCGGCGGTGATCCCGATCGTCGCCATCCCGATCGCGCTGGTCGGCACCTTCGCGGTCCAGCTCGCGCTCGGCTTCTCGATCAACTCGCTGTCGCTGTTCGGCCTGGTGCTGGCGGTGGGCATCGTGGTCGACGACGCGATCGTCGTGGTCGAGGCCGTCGAAAAGCACATGCGCGAGGGGATGACTCCGCGTGAGGCGGCGCATCGAACGATGCGCGAGGTCTCCGGCGCGCTGATCGCGATCGGGCTCGTGCTCGTCTCGGTGTTCGTGCCTACGGCGATGGTGTCGGGCATTCCCGGCATCTTCTACCGCCAGTTCGCGGTGACCATCGCCGCGGCCTCGGCGATCTCGCTGCTCGTCTCGCTCACGCTGTCGCCCGCGATGGCCGCGCTGCTGCTCAAGCCGCACCGCCACGTCGATGCCGACGAAGGTTCGCGCTGGCTGCGTCCGGT
>DATLJJ010000432.1:0-5523 GCA_035538975.1 Sphingomonas sp.
CCGAGCAGGCGACCACGTCCGCGGCGAGCGTTTCGTAGAAGGCGCACACGCCAGCGAGATCGCCCGCGGTCAGCACCAGCTCCTCACCGATCGCGAAACTTCGCAACGGCGTGTCGGGGTCGGCCCAACCAACCGTCATACGCGTGCCGCCGCGTGCATCGGCGCGGGTGACGACGCCGCCGCAGTGAAACAGGCAGTCGCGCGATCGGCCCAGCGCACGCAGCCGCGCCTCGTCCGCCGCGCACGCCCCTCCGCCCGCGGCGCGGAAGGCGCGCAGCTTGTTGGCTGTGTTGCGCTGCCCCGCCAGCACGGGCAGGCCGATGCGCAGCGACGCTTCGTCGATCAGCACGTTGAGGAAGCGGTCGAGCTCGCGCAGACCGTTGCCGATCACCTTCGCGCGGTGGCGTCCGCCGATCGCCGCCGGCGCCGCGCCTGCCTGCGCGCTGAGCCCGGCGCCGAGAAATCGCGCGCCGCGGGTCAGCGTGGCATGCGCCCGCACCAGGCCGTCGTCGTTGCCCGGCGCGCGGGTCAGCTTCGCGACGCGTCGGTCGCCGCGCGCGCGGCGATCGCCTGCTCGACGGCTTCGCACCCGGCCGCGCTCGCGACCGCAAGATCGAGCGGCCGCCCGCCGAGCGCGTCGTCATGATTGTTGAGGAATGCGATCGCCGCCTCGCGCCCGCCCAGCATCCGCCAGGCGAGCATCGTGATACGGCCCTGGCGCTCGGCGCTCTCGGGCGAGAGCCGAGGCGTGCTGAACTTGTTGCGGAAGGGCTTGCGCTGCGCCCGCGCAGGAGCCTCGGCGGCGGTTTCGATCGGCTGTTCGTCGCTCATCGCCTGTTCCCTCTCCGCGGCCCGCCCGGACCGGCGCTCACGCGTTCGCGATAGACCAGCCGCCCCTTCTCCATGTCATAGGGCGACATCTCGACCTGGACTCGATCGCCCACCAGCGTGCGGATGCGGAATTTGCGCATCTTGCCCGCAGTATAGACGATGATCCGGTGATCGTTCTCCAGACGGACGCGGAAGCGGCCATCGGGCAGCAACTCCTCGACCTGGCCGTCGAGCGTGAGCAATGCTTCCTTCGCCAAACCTCAGCCCTCCGCGCGGCTGGACAAGAGGTGGCGGCGGCATGGGGAGTTTTCGAGGCTCATGGGCTGCTCCTGCATCTGTAAGCGGGAGCACGCGAGTCTCTCAGTCGCTGGCGCCTACGGTCGGGGTCGTGCCAGCGATTTTCGCAATATGGGGCGCCGGGCCGCGAAAAGGAACCCCGGCACGGGCGATAAGGCGGCAATCGCGACTCGGCTTGCCTATATCGCACCCGCGAAGGCATAAGCCGCGCTCCCGGAATCGACCTTTCGTTGATTCATCAACCTTCTGTTGAAAGAGCCCCACCCGTGTCCGAGATGTTCCGCATAACGCTGCCCGACGGTTCCGTCCGCGAGGTAGCCCCGGGGACTACCCCGGCGGACATCGCCGCCGCGATCGGGCCGGGGCTCGCCAAGGCCGCGATGGCCGCGCGCGTCGATGGCGAAGTGCGCGACATCATGCGCCCGTTCGAGGGCGACGCGCAGCTCGCGCTGATCACCGCGAAGGACGAGAAGGATGCGCTCGAGCTGGTGCGCCACGACTATGCGCACATCCTGGCCGAAGCGGTGCAGAACCTCTTCCCCGGCACGCAGATCACCTTCGGCCCCGCGACCGACGACGGCTTCTATTACGACTTCGCGCCCAGGGACCGGCCCTTCACCGAGGAGGACCTGCCGGCGATCGAGGCCGAGATGCGCAAGATCATCGCGCGCGACGAGCCGCTGATCCGCGAGGTCTGGACGCGCCAGCAGCTGATCGAGCGCTGGCAGAAGCAGGGCGAGACCTTCAAGGCCGAATGGGCGCAGGAGCTTCCCGAAGGCGAGGAGCTGACCGTCTATCGCGCGGGCAAGGGCGAGGACGCGTGGCTCGACATGTGTCGCGGCCCGCACCTCGCATCGACGGGCAAGGTGGACCCCAACGCGTTCAAGCTGACGCGCGTCTCGGGCGCCTATTGGCGCGGCGACCAGAAGAACGCGATGCTCAGCCGCATCTACGGCACCGGCTGGCTCAACAAGAAGCAGCTCGACGAGCATCTCCACCGGCTCGAAGAGGCTGCCAAGCGCGATCACCGCAAGCTGGGCGCGGAGATGGACCTGTTCCACCTCCAGCAGGAGGCGCACGGCTCGGTCTTCTGGCACCCGCACGGCTTCACCATCTGGCGCCAGCTCGAGGCCTATATGCGCCGCGCGATCGATGCCGCCGGCTATCAAGAGGTCAAGACCCCGCAGGTGATGGACGCGCGCCAGTGGGAGCAGTCCGGCCATTGGGGCAAATATCGCGAGAACATGTTCGTCATCCCCGACGAGGTTCCGAACGTCGAGGACGAGGGCCCGATCGTCTCGGACGCCGCCGAATGGATGGCGCTCAAGCCGATGAACTGCCCGGCGCACGTGCTGATCTTCCGGCAGGGCATCAAATCGTACCGCGACCTGCCGCTGCGCCTGTACGAGAATGGCTGCTGCCACCGCAACGAGCCCCACGGCGCGCTGCACGGGCTGATGCGCGTCCGCCAGTTCACTCAGGACGACGCGCACATCTTCTGCCGCGAGGACCAGATCGTCGACGAGGTGCAGGCCTTCTGCAAGCTCGCCGACCGCATCTACCGCGACTTCGGCTTCACTTACTCGATCAAGCTGGCGCTGCGCCCCGAGAAGCGCTTCGGCACCGAGGAAATGTGGGACCAGGCCGAGGCCGAGCTGCGCGACGCGGTGATCCGCGCGGGTCTCGCGACCGAGGAATATGGCTGGGAGGAGCTGCCCGGCGAAGGCGCCTTCTACGCGCCCAAGCTCGAATGGCATCTGACCGACGCGATCGGCCGCACGTGGCAGGTCGGCACGATCCAGTCGGATCGCGTGCTCCCCGAGCGGCTCGACGCGTCATACGTCGCCGAGGACGGCGAGCGCCACCGGCCGGTGATGCTCCACCGCGCGATCTTCGGGTCGTACGAGCGCTTCATCGGCATCCTGATCGAGCATTTCGCGGGCAAGCTGCCGGTGTGGCTCGCGCCGACCCAGGCCGTGGTCGCGACGATCGTCTCGGACGCCGACGACTATGCGCTGCAGGTGACCGAGAAGCTGCGCGCCGCGGGGATCCGCGTCGAGACCGATCTTCGCAACGAGAAGATCAACTACAAGGTGCGCGAGCATTCGGTTGCCAAGGTCCCGAACCTGCTCGTCGTCGGCAAGCGCGAGGCGGACGAAGGCACGGTCGCGCTGCGCGTGCTCGGCTCGCAGGGCCAGCAGATGCTGTCGCTCGACGAGGCAGTGGCAAAGCTGACCGAAGAGGCGACCGCACCGGATTTGCGCTGAACCCGTTTCCCCTCCCTTCCAGGAGGGGTTAGGGGTGGGTGAGAAAAGGTCGGGCTCGATGCCCGGCCTTTTCTTTTGTCGAGAGCATCTCGATGGGCTCGCACCCACCCCCGCCCCTCCCCTGCAGGAGGGGAGTTTGACTCAGAACGCCGCGCTTACCGAAAACACGACCTGACTTCCCGCGATCGTCGACCCGTCTTTGGTCGAGGAGAAGTTGGGCTGAAGGTAGGCGGCCTCGCTTTCGGTGATGTTCGTGTCGGTATAGGCGACGCCGAGCGTCAGCGGCGTGCCCGCGATCGCCAGATCGGCACCGAGCATCCAGTCCAGATACTCGCCCGTGGGCGACAGGCTGGTGCCGTTGGGGCCGAGCCCCGGGTTGCCGTTCGAATAGCCGAGATGCGCCTTGAGTGTGACCGGCGTGCCCTTCACGCCTGCCGACACGTCGGTCCAGACATAGAGATTGTCCTCGGACTGGCCATTGCTCTCGGGCGTCGCCGAGAAATTGCCGAGCGCCTCCTGTTTTGGCGCATAGGCCACGCCGGCGAGCGCAGTCACGGGGCCGAGCGAGCCGCTCAGCTTGACGTAGGGCTCGGCGAAATCGGTGTTCTGGAAGCCGCCCGGATACATGTACCAGGTCAGGCCGACATCGAGCGCGCCGCCGCCGCCAAGCTGGAACTTGTAGCCGGCGTAGAGATCGAGCTCCATGTTGGCGCCGCCGAAGGTTCCCCAGCCGGCGAGGTTGGAGGCCCAGGTGCCGGCGTAGAGGCCGCTTTCGTGGGAAACGGTAAGGCCGCCCTGGATCGCCATCTCCTCGTCGGTCTGCGAGACGCCGCGGAAGCGATAGTCGGAAACGAGCGCGACACTGCCGGAGACAGTGACTGCCTTGGGCGGCTCTTCCTGCGCAAGCGCCGGCGTGGCCGAGCCGAGCAGGATGGCGAGCGCGAAACGGTATTTCATGGGACTCCCCCCTTTGTTTGGGTGAATGTCCCCTGCGGGCTGGTCGGGGCCGGCCTCTATGCGTGCAGGCTCCCTTCCAGCACCCTTTGAGGTATCGGAAGAAATCGGGCCTGTGTGTAAGGAAGTTTGGCTGATGTGTAAGGAAGTGTTGCCCGCGAACCGGATCACGATCCGCTCCGGCACGCCCGCGGACATGCCCCGCGCGCTGGCGATCTGGCGCGCGGCGGTCGACGCGACGCACGGCTTTCTGTCGCCGGAAGATCGGGCGGAAATCGACGAAATGGTCGCCGGGCAGTTCCTTCCCAACGTCGTGTTATGGCTGGCCGAGGACGATGCCGGGACGGTGCAGGGCTTCCTGGTGATGGACGGCACGATGATCGACGCGTTGTTCGTCGATCCCGCGGTTCATGGCCGCGGCTTCGGCACCGCGCTCGTCGCCAGGGCGCTCGAGCTTTCCCCGGAAGCCACCGTCGACGCCAGCGAGCAGGCGACCAATGCGCTGCCCTTCTACGAATCGCGGGGCTTCGTGCGCACCGGCCGTTCCGAAACCGACCCGCAAGGCAGGCCCTATCCCCTCATCCACCTGCGTTACGCGGGCCCGGCCTGACGAGGCAGAGCCGCAGCGGCACCTGCGGCCTGAGCAGCAGCTCGTGCGCGCGCAGCCACGCGGCCAGCCGCCATTCCGCGCGCTCGAAGCGCTGCTCGCGCAGCACCGTGCCGCCGGTGCAGGGTTTCGGGGCCAGCGTCAGTCGCAGCCGGTAGGGCGCCTGCTCCACCACCGGCATGTCCTGCGCCGACGGCACGAGCGCGATCGTCCGCCGCGTCCATTCGTCGGCGGCGAGGCTCCCTTGCGGCGCCGCGGCGACCCATTCCGCCGCGACGGCACGGACACGCGCCAGGTTCGGCTGATCATAGACCACCAGCATCGCCCTGCCGGCGAGCAGCACCGCGAGCACCACGACGATCAGGCGCCCCCCGCCCCGCCATGCGCGCACGCCCAGGACGCCCAGCGTCGCCGCCGCCACCGCGTGCCCGAACAGGAACATGCGCGGCTTGGGATCGACCGCGAGCACATAGGTCAGCAGCACGAAATGAAGCAGCGCTGCGGCGGCCAGCCACGGCAGCCAGCGATCGCGCCGCCAGTCGCCGCCGCGCGCCAGCCCGACTCCCA
>DATLJJ010000433.1:0-7269 GCA_035538975.1 Sphingomonas sp.
CACCACGTCGCCAAGGCCGTTGGTCGCATAGGCGCGCTCGCCCTCGACGCTGACGCCGCCGCCGAAGCGCGCGGCCTGATTCTCTTCGTCCTTCGCGGTTGCGGCGCGCCACAGCTCCGCGCCGGTATCAGCTGCGAGCGCGTGCACCACGCCGGCGGTGTCGACCACGAGCAGCCGGTTGTCCGACACCACGGGCGCGGCGGCGAGCCGCTCGCGCTTGTTGGGCTTGGCGATTTCCTTGCCCCAGACGCGTGACGGCGAGGCGACCAGCGCGAGATGGCCCATCGACTTGGCCGCGTTGCCGCCCGGCTGGCGCCAGCCGTCGTTGGCCGCGGCTTCGGGCAGCAGCACCTCGACGCCCGCAAGCGAACGGTCGGCGGCGATGTCGTTCTCCGAGACCAGGATCGGCACGCGCTCGCCGAGCACCGGGGTCTTCTTGCCACCGCCCTTGAAGATCCCGCAGCCGCTCGCCATCGCGAGCACCGCGAGAGCGGCAGCCACCCTCACCTTGTTGTTCATTGAGCCTTGGTTTCCTTCGACTGGTCGATGGCGTCGACACCCAATACGCCGGCAAGCTGAACCGCACGTGCACGGACCGACTGCGGCACCTTTTCGCCGCCCTGGGCGATCTGGCCGAACATCTGGCCCGCCGCCTTGCGATCACCCGCCTTGAGATAGGCCGATGCGACGAGCTCGCCCGCGGTGCCGAGCCAGGGTGAATTGGGATCGGTCAGCGGCTTCAGCCGGTCGATCACCACCTGCGGCTTGAGCGTATCGAACTCGGCGACGGTCTGGCGGATCAGCGCCAGATCGCGGAACGGCTTCTCGACCGACTGGTCGCCGGCGACCGATGCGAACCTTGCCACGGCGCCCTTGGTATCGTTCTTCTGGAGCAGCAGGTTGCCCTGCGCGATGCGCGACAGCGCGCCGAAGCCGTCGTTGCGGTCCGCGAGCTTCGCAAATTCGGTCGCGGCCTTGTCGAGCTGGCCCTGCTCGGCCAGCCGCACCGCGGCGTCATATTGCTCGCCCGCCTTGCCCGCTGCGCCCTCCTGATAATGCTGCCAGTAGAGGAAGCCCGCGAGCGCGATCAGCGCCGCGACCACCGCGCCGATGATCCAGCGGCCATAGTTGCGCCAGATCGAGAGCAGCCGCTCGCGGCGATACTCCTCATCGACTTCGCGCAGAAAGGCTTCGTCAGTGGTGCCGGAGGGAGGAAGCGCCAAGATCTACTCCATTGGGTGTCGTCGCGGGCGCGGACCTTAGCCGCGCATGGGGGGAAGGGAAAGCGCCCGTTAGTCGCTCAATCGCGCGCCGCATAGACTTGTTCGGCGCCGGGGAAGTCCCGCGACCGGACCTCCGCCGCATAGGACTCGACCGCGGCCGAAATGCGGCCGGCCAGATCGTCGTATTTCTTCACGAACCGCGGGGTGCGCTCGAACAGGCCGAGCATGTCCTCGGTCACGAGCACCTGCCCGTCGCACCGCGCCGAGGCGCCGATCCCGATCACCGGCACGCTCGCGGCCGCGGTGATCTCGTCGGCGAGGCTCTCCACCACGCCTTCGGCGACGATACCGAAGGCGCCGGCATCGGCGATCGCCCGGGCATCGTCGAGGATCTGTGCATGCTCCGCATTGCCGCGACCGCGCGCGCCATAGCCGCCGAGCGCGTTGACGGCCTGTGGCGTGAGTCCGATGTGCCCCATAACGGGGATTCCGCGGCGCGTGAGGAACTCGACGACGGGTGCCATCGTCGTGCCCCCCTCCAGCTTCACGCCCGCCGCGCCGGTTTCGGCCAGCACCCGCGCCGCGGATTCGAACGCGCGCTCGGGGCTGCCTTCATAGGTGCCGAAGGGCATGTCGACGATCACCAGCGAATGATAGCTGCCGCGCACCACTGCCGCGCCGTGCGCGATCATCATCTCGAGCGTCACCGGCAGCGTCGACGGCAGGCCGTAGATCACCTGCGCCAGGCTGTCGCCCACCAGCAGCACGTCGCAATGCGGGTCGAGCAACTGCGCCATCCGCGTCGTGTAGGCGGTCAGCATCACGATCGGATCCTTGCCCTTGCGATTGCGGATCGCGGGCACCGTGAGCCGCTTCATCGGCGCCGGCGTGGGCGTGGCACGGCTGGTGGCAGTGTCGAGCGTGTAGGTGGACATGGGCGCGTTCTAGCCGTCCGCCCGTGCCAATGCCAGCCGAGCCGCGCGCCGGGCCGGCTGCCGACACCCCAATGGCGGGAGGATCAGGAAATCCAGCCGCGCCGCTCGGCGTAGCCCGCGAGCCATATCTGGAACACGGCCATCGCCGCGATGAACAGCGGGAAGGGCAGTGTAGCGCCCGCACCCTTGTGTCCGATCAGATCGGTACCGAGAAAGACATAGCCGAACTGCACTACCACCGCGATCAGCGACAGCACGAACAGGGGCCGCGCCAGCTTCGAGCGCATCAGCAGCGCGAGCGACCCGAGCAGACCACCGAGCACCGCCACGGCATAGACGAAGGCGAACCAGCCGGGCAGCGCGTCATAATAGGCGCGGTCCCATTCGGTAGCGCCCGGATCGAGCGCCGGACCATAAGCGAGATGTGCGTAAAGGGACGCGCAGCCCGCGATACCCCACAGGACCAGGATCAACGCGACGACGACGAACCAGCCGGCCGGCTTCTGCCGAACATAGGATGCCATGCGACCCACCCCTAAAGGCCTCTCCCCAGCGGGGGAGCATAGCGCGGAATCGGCAGTGCCGCCACCGCGCGGCCGGTGGCGGCACTCAGAGCAGCGCGCGTGCGAATCGTTCCGGCGCAAAGCCGACGAGCAGCCCGCCGGGATATTCGACGACGGGGCGCTTTATCATCGAGGGCTGGGCCAGCATCAGCGCGCTCGCCTTTGCCGCGTCCAGCCCTTGCTTGTCTTCATCGGGGAGCTTGCGGAAGGTGGTTCCGGCGCGGTTGAGCAGCGGCTCCCAGCCGACCGTTTCGATCCAGTGCGCGAGCCGCGCCCCGTCGATCCCCTCAGCCTTGTAGTCATGGAAGGCGTAGGCGACCGCATGCTCGTCGAGCCAGGCGCGCGCCTTCTTCATCGTGTCGCAGTTCTTGATGCCATAAACGGTGATGCTCATGCGCCCACCTTAAGGAACCTGCCGAGCGTCACAACCTTCTGCCGCTCGAGCCCCAGCGCCTCATAGAAGCCGAGCGCGGCATCGTTGTCCTCGCGTACCATGAGCTGGATCTTGGGCGCGCCGCGTGCCTTGAGCCACTCCTCCGCAGCCTGCATCAATGCACGCCCGAGTCCCTGCTCCCGCCGCTCGGGCGCAACCGCCAGATAATAGACCCAGCCGCGGTGCCCGTCGAAACCGACCATGACCGCGCCGTCGAGCTGCTCACCCCCGCGCGCGGTCAGCACCGCCGCGCTTCCCCCCGCCAGCGCCAGCCGGAAGTCGGCGTGCGGATCGTTCCACGGGCGCGTGAGGCCGCATGCGCGCCACAGCGCAACCACCGCCGCTTCGTCGTCGCTGCCCGCCACGTCGATCAGCGGAAGATGCACGTGTTGCCCGCCCATAGCGCAGTGACCTTGCCGGACGGCGCAAGCGAATCGAGCAGCCCCGACAGCATGCCCGAGTGGAATTCGTGGCCGAGCGAGCTTTCCTCGACCTCGATCGCGATCGCGTCCTCGAGCTGCTTCCGGGTAGAGCCAAGCCCGATCCCCGCGGCGGTGGTGAAGCGGCCGTCCTCGCGGCTGTTGAGGTCCCAGCCCACGAAGCGCCCCTCACCGAACGAAAGGCGCAGACCGCCGTCGAACTCGACGCTCTCCAGCGGGCCACCCGGGCATCCCTGATTGGCGGCCTTGCCGACCGGCTCGCCGAGCCCGGACGAGACGAGCCGTACCGCCTCCTCACGCGTCAGCCCGAACGCGATGTGTCGCATGGCGCCACCTTCGAGGACGAGCGCCAGCCCGTCCGGCGCCAGATTAAGCGCCCGGTCCGCGGGAGTCTGATCGGCTTCATTGCCCGTCGTGGCGTTGGTCTGGGGTACGACGATCTCGTCCGCATTGCCTTCGGCCACGAGACGCGACGCGCCCGATCCGTTGTCCGCAGGCTGCTCGGGCGCGCAGGCGGCAAGCGCGAGCAAAAGCGCGGCAGTGGTGATGCGGGCTTTGGTCATCGTCTCCCCTTCCGGCGCGATTCTCGCATCCAGAAGATGCGCTGGCAATCGGCGGCGCGGTCGGATCACTCCCACTCGATCGTGCCGGGCGGCTTCGACGTATAGTCGTAGGTCACCCGGTTGATCCCGCGAACCTCGTTGACGATCCGCGTCGCTACGCGCGACAGGAAATCGCCGGGGAACTGGAAGGCGACCGCCGTCATGCCGTCGGTCGAGGTCACCGCCCGCAGCGCGAGCACCGAATCATAGGTGCGATAGTCGCCCATCACGCCGACGGTGCGCACCGGCAGGAGCACTGCGAAGGCCTGCCAGATCGCGTCGTAGAGCCCGGCATTGCGGATCTCCTCGAGGTAGATCGCATCGGCCTTGCGCAGGATATCGCAGCGTTCCTTGGTGACCTCGCCGGGGATGCGGATCGCGAGGCCCGGCCCAGGGAAAGGATGGCGGCCGACGAACACGTCGGGCAACCCCAGCTCGCGGCCGAGCGCGCGGACCTCGTCCTTGAACAGCTCACGCAGCGGCTCGACGAGCTTCATGTTCATCCGCTCGGGCAGGCCGCCGACATTGTGGTGGCTCTTGATCGTCACCGAAGGGCCGCCGGTGAAGCTCACGCTCTCGATCACGTCGGGATAGAGCGTGCCCTGCGCGAGGAACTCGGCCCCGCCGACCTTGCGCGCCTCTTCCTCGAACACATCGATGAAGGTCTTGCCGATGAACTTGCGCTTCGCCTCGGGGTCGGTGACGCCGGCGAGGCCGTTCAGGAACAGCGTCTCGGCGTTCACATGGACGAGCGGGATGTTGTAGTGGCCGCGGAAGAGGCTGACGACCTGGTCCGCCTCACCACTCCGCATCAGCCCGTGATCGACGAAGACGCAGGTGAGCTGGTCGCCGATCGCCTCGTGGATCAGCACCGCCGCCACTGCACTGTCGACGCCACCTGAAAGCCCGCAGATCACGCGGCCGTTGCCCACCTGCGCGCGGATCTCGGCGATCTTGGCGGCGCGGAACTCGGCCATCGTCCAGTGCCCGGTCAGGCCGCAGACGTGCCGCACGAAGTTGGCGAGCAGCTTCGCTCCGTCGGGCGTGTGCACCACTTCCATGTGGAACTGGGTGGCGTAATAGCGCCGCTCGTCGTCGGCGACGACCGCGAAGGGCGATCCGGGGCTCACAGCAACCGAACGGAAGCCGGGCGCGAGCTCGGTGACCTTGTCGCCGTGGCTCATCCAGACCTGATGGTTCTCGCCTTCGTGCCAGACGCCATCGAACAGCACGCAGCTGTCCTCGATCTCGATGAAAGCGAGGCCGAACTCGCCGCTATCGCCGAGCTCCACCGTGCCGCCCAGCTGGTGCATCATCACCTGCTGGCCGTAGCAGATACCCAGCACCGGCACGCCCGAATCGAAGATCGCCTGCGGCACGCGCGGGCTGCTCTCGTCGAGCACCGACGCGGGCGATCCGGAGAGGATCACCCCCTGCGGCTTCATCCGCGCGAAGGCCTCCGCGGCGGATGTGAAGGGAGCGATTTCGCTGTAGACCCCCGCCTCGCGCACGCGTCGCGCGATGAGCTGAGTCACCTGGCTGCCGAAATCGACGATGAGGATGGATTCGCTGTGCTCGACCGTCATGGCCGGGCGATAGTTAGCCCGCCCATTTCTGTAAAGCCGCCCGCGTGCGTTCAGCGGTTCTCCGCCAGAAAGGCTGTAACGTCACGGGCGAAGCGCGCGGGATCCTCAACGAACATGAAATGGCCGTTGTCGGGATATTCGAGCATGCGTCCGCGCGGCAGCGCGGCGGCGAGTATCCGTTGCGGCTCAATCGAAGCCTGCAGGTCCTTGGCCCCGGCGACGACCAGCACGGGCGCCTTCACCTGTGTCGTGCCGGAAAAGCGATAGTCGAGCAGCCCTTGCGCGAAGAGTGCCCCGCCGAGTTCGCCGGTGTTCTGGAGCCCGTCCGTGGCATCGAGCCGGTCGATCAGCACGCCCGTCGCGGGATCGGGGAACATGTTGCGATAAACATAGTCCTTGCCACCCCTGCCCTCATAGGCCGCCAGCGGATTGCAACGCGGAAATGCTCCCGCACCCTTGGCCGCCACCGCGCGCCGATAGGCTGCGGGATCGGCGGTCTCGAGCCGCTGGCAGTGGATTTCCAGTACCGTCGGAAAATCGGGCACTGCGGCAGCGACGATCACGGCAGAAACCCGATCAGGATAGCGCGCCGCATATTCGAGCGCGAGCATCGTGCCGAAGGAATGGCCGAGCAGCGCGATGCGGTCGACACCCAGATGCTGGCGAAGCCGCTCGATGTCTTCGACCAGAATGGGGATCGAATAATGACGCGCTTCCTTCGGCCGGTCGGAGCGGCCGGCGCCGCGCTGGTCGAGGTAGACGAGCCGCTGGGTCTTCTCGAGCGCGGGTCCGCCGATCGCCTGGAAGGCCTGGCTTCCCTCACCCGGTCCGCCGTGGAGGAATACCAGCGGCGTCCCCTCGGTGCGCCCGGCGACGCGATACCAAAGCCCCACGCCCTCGACCGTGATCCGATGCGCGCCGGGCGCAAGCGGCGCGTCGGGGTGCGCCTGCACCACGCCCGGCGACATCACCAGCGAGACGAGCCCGCAGAGCAGCGCGAGCAGCCGGATCATTTCGCCTCGACCTCCAACCCGGTCCATTTCGCAGCGAAGGCCCAAATGTCCGCTGCCTCCTCGATGATCTTGTCGGTCGGCTTGCCCGATCCGTGCCCGGCACGCGTCTCGATGCGAGCGAGATGCGGCTTGTCGCCGATCTCGGCGGCCTGAAGCGCGGCGGTGTATTTGAAGCTGTGCCCCGGCACGACGCGATCGTCGGTGTCCGCCGTGGTCACAAGGATCGCCGGATATTCACGCCCGGCCTGGACGTTGTGATAGGGCGAATAGGCATGGAGGCGGCGGAAGTCCTCCTCCTTCGACGGATGGCCATAATCGTCGACCCAGTAGCGGCCCGCGGTCCAGCGGTCGAAGCGCAGCATGTCCATCACGCCCACAGCCGGGAGTGCCGCGGCGAACAGGTCGGGGCGCTGGTTGACCACCGCGCCGACCAGCAATCCGCCGTTCGAGCCGCCCTGGATCGCGAGTTGCCCC
>DATLJJ010000434.1:0-2447 GCA_035538975.1 Sphingomonas sp.
CCGATGAGGCTAAGCAGGCCCGCGCCCGCCAGATAATAGCCCACCAGCGCCAGCCCGCCGCGCGTCACCAACGCCTCCGCGATCAGCGGCGTGAGCCCGCCGCCGATGATTCCGCCGATGTTGAAGGTCACCGACACGCCCGTGTAGCGCACGCGTGCGGGGAACAGGCTCGGCAGCCATCCACCCAGCGGGCCGTAGACGAAGCCCATGATGAACAGCGCGAAGGCCAGCCAGAAGAAGACGCGCGGCAATGCGTCGGGCACCAGCAGCACAGGCATGGTCAGCCCTACCACGATCGTCACGATGCAACCGAAGGCGAGCACGCGCGCCGCGGTCGACTTGTCGGCACGATAACCGGCGAGGCCGATGCCCGCCGCCATGAAAAGGATCGCGATCAGCTCGGCGCCCAGGAACGCCTCGCGGTCATAGCCCAGAGCCTTGGTGCCGTGGCCGATGATGAACACGGTCGAGATGTAGAAGAGCGCGAAGCAGGCGATCGTCCCTACCGTTCCCGCGAGCGTCGGCAGCCAGTGGCTGCGCATGAGCTCGCCCAGCGGCACGCGCGGCGGCGGCGCAGTCTCGGCGGCCTCGACGAAGGCGGGCGTCTCGGTCAGCCGCACGCGCACCCACAGTCCCAGCCCGACGAGCAGCGCGCTCGCCAGGAACGGCAGACGCCAGCCCCAGTCGGCGAACTGGTCCTCGGTCAGGAAGGCGCCGAGCAGCAGGAAGAAGCCGTTGGCGAAGATGAAGCCCACCGGCGCGCCCAGCGGCGGGAAGCTGCCATAGCGATAGGCCCAGCCCGGCGGCGCGTTCTCCACCGCGAGCAGGCTCGCCCCGCCCCATTCGCCGCCCAGCCCCAGCCCCTGGCCGAAGCGCAGTATCGTGAGCAGCACCGGTGCGACCACGCCCACCATCGCATAGGTCGGGAGGAAGGCGATCAGCAGCGTCGACAGCCCCATCAGGAACAGCGACCCGACGAGGGTCGACTTGCGGCCCATCCGGTCGCCGAAATGCCCGAACACTACCCCGCCCAGCGGCCGCGCGAAGAAGGCGACGCTGAAGCTCGCATAGGAGAAGAGCAGCTGCCACTGCTCGTCGATGCCCGCGAAGAACAGCCGGGGGAATACCAGCGCCGCGGCGGTCGCGTAGATGTAGAAATCGTAGAACTCGACCGATGTGCCCACCAGGCTCGCGAACAGGATGCGGCGATGCGACACGGGTGCGGCGGCGGTGGTTACGGTCATTCGGATCCCCTCTCCGCCGCCCTCCTAGCGAGGAAATGCGCGGACCGGAATGGGTCGTTCGGCTCTCGGGCGCGCCGCCCGGCGGAGCGAATATGCTCGTTAAATCCCTGATCGCATGAACTTTCCTTGCTCCCGGAAGTTCAGCGCCCACCCGCACCAAAAAGCTTAGAAAAAATATTCAGGGGAGTGAATATGTCTCGGAAAATAGCGATGTTTCGCGCCTGCAAGCTTCTTGCCGGCGGGGCCTTCGGCGCGCTCGCGGTCGGCTATTCTTCGCCTGCGATGGCGCAAAGCGTCTGCACTGCCCCCGTCCTCGGAGTGATTACCTGCCCAGGAGGAGATCCCGCGACGGTTGTCGACATCGCCGGTGGCGGAAGTCCGATCACCGTCAATCTCGACGATGGCTTCCAAACGCTCACGACCCTCGACGTTTCCACGCTGCTTGGCGGCGATATCCTCATCGATCCCGCAACCACTGCAATCATCAACACCGTCGGCGAGCCGGGCGCAGTGGTCGATTCCGGTGCCGCGCTCACTGCACGCCTCACCGCGATCACGACCGAAGGCGACGGAGCGACCGGCGCACTGCTCCGGGCTGTCGACGGCGTGGTGTTCACCGTGGACGATCTCGTTTCGACCACTGGTGACCTCGCCGACGGCGTGAACATCGAAGGCAGCGACGTCACCGTCTCGCTCGACACGGTGCGCACCGGCGGCGAAGATTCGGACGGGGTCGAGCTTGTCTCGCTCAGCGGACCGGTAAACCTGGACGCCGACCTGATCGAGACGGTCGGCGGCTTGTCGAGCGCCACGGTCGTGGACAGTGCGGGCGGCTCCAACATCAACGTCGGCATCCTGCGGACGCAGGGTGACGAAGCGCTTGGCGCGGACGTCTCGGCCGATGCCGCGGCGTGCGTCCTGCTCGGCCTCAATGGCTGCAACAGCACGCTGACCGCGGACCAGATCACCACCGAAGGCTTCGGCAGCGTCGGCGCGCTGGTCTCGGCTGTGGGAGACACCGATATCGACGTCGGCGTGTTGCGCACCGGCGGCGACGAAGCTGCCGGGCTCGATCTCTCCGCCGATCCCGCTGCCTGCGTCGTGCTCGGCGTCGGCGCGTGCGACACGGCCTTCACTGTCAATGAGCTGACCACCGCAGGGGCGCGTTCCCCCGGCG
Organism: Sphingomonas sp.; assembly: GCA_035538975.1. Classification (GTDB taxonomy): domain Bacteria; phylum Pseudomonadota; class Alphaproteobacteria; order Sphingomonadales; family Sphingomonadaceae; genus Sphingomonas. The sequence continues at coordinate 2,422 of DATLJJ010000434.1, forward strand.
CGCTCGTTCGCGCGGTCGGCAATATC
>DATLJJ010000435.1:0-2532 GCA_035538975.1 Sphingomonas sp.
GGACCAGCAGCCAGTCGCCCTCATCGGCGTAGGCGCGCTCGAAGACGTTGGTCCACACGGTGAACAGCGTCTCGGGGATCGCGGCGGCCTCGACCATCGTCAGCGCCTCGGGCACCGGCAGGCAGGTGCCATAGGGTGCGACTGCATATTCGGCATAGCCGCCGCCCGCGATCAGCGCGCAGACCGGCTGGCCGAGCAGCGCCGCGTCGAGTCCCTCGCCCACCGCCACGATCGTGCCTGCCACTTCGAGGCCGGGAATCGACGGCGCGCCGGGCGGCGGCGGATAGAGGCCGAGCCGCTGCATCACGTCGGGACGGTTCACACCCGCGGCCGCGACTTTGATCAGCACTTCCTCCAGCCCGGGGCGCGGCACCGGCCGCTCGAGGGGCACCAGCACCTCGGGCCCGCCGGAGGTGTCGGGATCGATCGCGCGCATCGTTTCGGGCACGGTCATCGGCTCGTCGCTTTCGGGTACGGAACGGGTCGGAGGCGTTATTGACATCGGCTCCGGCAGGGTCAACGTTCGGCGCGTGATGGACGCCGACGAAAATCTTCCGCGTCGCAAGGACGACCTGCTCATGCAGCTTGCGCGGCAGGACCTCGACCCGCTTTCGGTCGACGAACTCGAGGAGCGCATCGCCGCGCTCGAAGCCGAGATCGCGCGAAGTCGCACGAAAATAAATCGCGCCATTAATCACCGCGCAAGCGCAGACGCTCTATTCAAGAAATGAGCGTGACGGCACCGGAGCTGGGCAGACACGCCGCAAAACTCCGGTGCGGGGCCAGCACGCTTGATGCGCGGCCCAGCCATCCCGACATAACGGGAAACGGGCCGTGTATCCTTTCGGCCCGACTGGAGTTGTAACCGAATGCCTAGTTTCGCCTCCGCCCTCGAATCCACGCTTCACAAGGCGCTCGAAGCCGCCAGCTCGCGGCGCCACGAATATGCGACGCTCGAGCATCTGCTTCTCGCGCTGGTCGACGACGAGCATGCGTCGAAGGTGATGAGCGCGTGCGGCGTGGACATGGGCGAGCTCAAGACCACCGTCGCGCATTATCTCGACACCGAGCTAGAGGCGCTGAAGGTCGAGCAGGCTACCGACCCGTCGCCTACCAGCGGCTTCCAGCGCGTCGTCCAGCGCGCGATCCTCCACGTCCAGTCTTCGGGCCGCGACGAAGTGACCGGCGCCAACGTGCTGGTCGCGCTGTTCAGCGAGCGCGAGAGCTATGCCGTCTATTTCCTGCAACAGCAGGACATGAGCCGGCTCGATGCGGTGAGCTACATCAGCCACGGCGTGGGCAAGGGCGGCGCGCCCACCGAGACCAGCACGCCCAAGGGCGCCGAGGAGGACAAGTCGTCCAAGGCCGCGGAAAAGGGCGGCAAGGGCGAGTCCGCGCTCAAGCAGTTCACCGTCGACCTCAACGAGAAGGCCAAGGCCGGCAAGGTCGATCCGCTGATCGGGCGCTCGGCCGAGGTCGACCGCACCGTGCAGATCCTCTGCCGCCGCTCGAAGAACAACCCGCTCTATGTGGGCGATCCGGGCGTGGGCAAGACCGCGATCGCCGAGGGTCTCGCGCGCAAGATCGTCGAGGGCGACGTGCCCGAAGTGCTCAAGGAAGCGGTGATCTACTCGCTCGACATGGGCGCGCTGCTGGCGGGCACCCGCTATCGCGGCGATTTCGAGGAGCGACTCAAGCAGGTCGTCAACGAGCTCGAGAAACTGCCGCACGCCGTGCTGTTCATCGACGAAATCCACACGGTGATCGGCGCGGGCGCGACCAGCGGCGGCGCGATGGACGCGTCGAACCTGCTCAAGCCGGCGCTTTCGGGCGGCACCATCCGCTGCATCGGTTCGACGACCTACAAGGAATTCCGCAACCACTTCGAGAAGGACCGGGCGCTGCTCCGGCGCTTCCAGAAGATCGACGTCAACGAGCCGACGGTCGAGGATACGGTGAAGATCCTCGCCGGCCTGCGTTCGGCGTTCGAGCAGCACCATTCGGTGAAATACACCCCCGACGCGATCAAGTCGGCGGTGGAGCTGAGCGCGCGCTACATCAACGACCGCAAGCTGCCCGACAAGGCGATCGACGTGATCGACGAGGTCGGCGCGATGCAGATGCTGGTGGCGCCCTCCAAGCGCAAGAAAGTGATCACGCCCAAGGAGATCGAGGCCGTGATCGCGACAATGGCGCGCATCCCGCCGAAGAGCGTCTCGAGCGACGACACCAAGGTGCTCGCCAACCTCGAGACCGACCTCAAGCGCGTGGTGTTCGGCCAGGACAAGGCGATCGAGGTGCTCTCGTCGGCGATCAAGCTCAGCCGTGCCGGCCTGCGTGATCCCGACAAGCCGATCGGCAACTATCTGTTCAGCGGCCCCACCGGCGTCGGCAAGACCGAAGTCGCGCGCCAGCTCGCCGAGATACTGGGCATCCCGCTCCAGCGCTTCGACATGTCGGAGTATATGGAACGCCACTCGGTCAGCCGGCTGATCGGCGCGCCTCCGGGCTATGTGGGCTATGATCAGGGCG
>DATLJJ010000436.1:0-5512 GCA_035538975.1 Sphingomonas sp.
CGCGGCCGACCGCAACTTCCTGCTGATGGGCCCGTGGCGCCATTCGGGCTTCAACTACAACGGCTCCAAGCTCGGCCAGCTCGAGTTCGAGGGTGACACCGCGCTCCAGGCGCGCCGCGACATCCTGCTGCCCTTCTTCAACGCCTATCTGAAGGACGGCGCGCCGCCCTTCACGCCCGCGAAGGCGAGCTTCTACAACACCGGCGAGAACCGCTGGGAATATCTGAACAAATGGCCGCTCGCCTGCGACAATGGCTGCGACCAGAAACTCACTCCGATCTACCTCAAGCCTGCCGAGGGGCTGGGTTTCGACAAGCCGGGCACGGGTTCGGACAGCTATATCTCCGATCCCGCCAAGCCGGTCCCGCACCTGCCGCGTCCGGTCAATTTCCAGGACGGTCGCTGGTCGACCTATCTCGTCACCGACCAGCGCTTCGTCGACGGCCGGACCGACGTGATGACCTATGTCACCGAGCCGCTGACCGCGCCGGTGCGCGTCTCGGGTGCGCCGATCGCCGACCTGTTCGCGAAGACCACGGGGACCGACGGCGACTTCGTCGTCAAGGTGATCGACGTCTATCCGGACGAATATGCGACGAAGAAGGAAATGGGTGGCTTCCAGCTTCCGGTCGCGATGGACATCTTCCGCGGTCGCTATCGCAACTCGTTCGAGCACCCGACCGCGATCCCGGCAAACAAGGTGCAGGAATACAAGTTCCGGCTGCCGACGGTGAACCATGTCTTCCAGCCGGGGCACCGGATCATGGTGCAGGTCCAGTCGAGCCTGTTCCCGGTCTACGACCGCAACCCGCAGAAGTTCGTGCCGAACATCTTCTTCGCCAAGCCTGAGGACTATCAGAAGGCGACGGTGACGCTGATGTACGGCGGCGCGCAGTCGAGCAGCGTGCTGCTGCCGGTGGTGCCGCTCGATCAATCGGCGGCGGCTGCGAAGTAAGTCGTTCAGTTCACGCGGAGACGCGGAGAGGCGGGAATTCCACTCGACAGGAATGACCGCCGCTTGCGCGGCACCGATGGCCGCAGCGCAGACTGCCATCTCCGCGCCCCCGCGGCTCCGCGTGAACCAACCTTGCGCGCGCGCCTTGAGCCCCTCCCGCACCCCCGCTAGCGTAGCCGCAGGCAAGGGGGAGGGCGGATGTTCCGCGTGTTCAAATGGGTCTTCGGGCTCGCGCTGCTGGCCGTGGTCGGCGTCGCGATCCTCGACCTTGCGACATTCGACCGCGCCGGGTGGAAGCGCGACTATGGCCTGCTCAAGCGCGAGATGGCGCAGAACTACGCCAACCTCGACTGGATCCGCGAGCACCGCAAGCGTGACCTCGCCACGCTCGACGCCGAAACCAGCGCCGCGCTCGATTCCGCCTGGTCGCACGTCCAGGCCTATCTGGCGCTCCGCCGCTTCGCCGCCGCCTTCGCCGATCCGCATCTGAAGCTCACGCTCGCGATCGGCGGAAAGCCCGAGCCCGCTCCCGCACCGAACGAGGCCCGGCAGAGCCTCCCCGTCGATAGCTGCGAAGCCGCAGGCTATAGCGACGACCGCAGCGGCTTCGCCGAGCGGTGGAGCCGCGTCACCGGCTGGCGCCCGCGCAGCGCTGCGGACGACGACTTCCCGATCGCGATGGTCGGCGATACCGGCGTGCTGCGGATCGGCAGCTTCGACGACATGCGTTACCTTCCCGCGTGCCGCCGCGCCTTCCGCGCCGGCATGGATGCGGACCGGTTGCGGGAGGCGACGCGCCGCCAGCTGAACCTCCAGATCGTCCGCGCCATGGCGCAGCTCCGCGCGCAGGGTGCGCTGCGGCTGCTGGTAGACGTGAGCGGCAACGGCGGTGGCAGCGAGTGGGTGGAGGAGGTGGTCGGGCTGATGACGCCGCGTCGCCTCGTCCGCAGCGAACCGCGTCTCGCGGCGCCCAAGTGCGACCGCTCGGCGATCTGGGCCGGGGGCGCGGTCTGCCCGGTGCTCGGCGGTGCGGCGGAGCAGCGCGAGATCCAAGGCAAGGGCGCGTGGCGCGGGCCGCTGCTGATCTACGCCGACAAAGGCAGCGCATCGGCGACCGAAGACTTCACTGCCTGGCTCCACCAGAACAAGGCCGCGAGGCTGATCGGCGAGAAGACGCTCGGCGCCGGCTGCGGCTATGTGAACGGCGGCGGCCGGCTGCGGCTCGAACGTGCCGGGCTCGAGGTCCGCATGCCCAATTGCGCCCGCTTCCTCGCCGACGGCACCAACGAGATCGAAGGGCAAGGGCCCGACATCCCGCTGGAGGCCGCGGACGAGACCAGCTGGGCGCGGGGGATGGAAGCGGCGCTGCGGCGGGTGTCTGTGCTGCGGTGAGGTGGCATACCGGCGTTGATTTCGCCTTCTCAGCCGTCCTCGCCCGTCTTCGTCGTCGGCAGCTCCTTTCCCGCGCCGCCAAGGCGGGCGAGCCACGGGCCGCATTGCTTGTCGTCTGGCCCCCGCCTTCGGGGGATGACGACGCGGCGGCAGAACTCTAGGTGAGACACGTTCGAGGGGGGTATTTCGAAATGATCAGACGGAGCATCGCGCTCGCGCTCGCCGGGGCGACCCCGGGGTGGGCGATCGCAAAGGACGTCACGCCTGAGGTGCTCACGCACACCGGCAAATGGGTGGTCGATTATGATCGCGACGGGTGCCACCTCTATGCGCAGTTCGGCACCGGCGACGCGCTGGCGATCGTGCGCTTCACCCGGTATCAACCGGGCGATAGCTTCGACTTGTCGGTCTATGGAAAGCGCTTCAGGGGGAGCGGACCCCGCGTCGAGGCGAAGGCGGATTTCGGCCTCGCGGGCGCAAACGTCAATAAGAGAGCTTTGACCGGCAACGCCGGGGAACTGCCCGTGATCGTCTTGGGTCAGCAGCGCCTCGTTGGCTGGCAGGGCAGCGCCGATACGGCGCCGGATGTCACACCCGAGCAGGAGGCGGCGGTGAAGGATCTTACCCTGTCTATCCGGGGGAGGCGTCCGGTGCGGTTCGAGTTCGGCTCGCTGGCCAAGCCGTTCGCGCAGCTACGCCATTGCACAACCACGCTCGTTGAAAGCTGGGGATATGATCCGCAGGTCCAGGCGTCGCTGACCCGACCTGCCACGCCAGCCACCTCGGCAGCCGACTGGCTTCGCACGGACGACTTTCCGATCGGTGCCGCGATGGCGGGGCACAACGGCCTCGTCCAGTTCCGCCTGGATGTCGACGCCGAAGGTAAGATCGCCGGATGTTACGTTTTGGCGCGTACGAATCCCGACGATTTCGCGGATACCACCTGCCGTGCGGTGTCCAAGCGCGGCAAGTTCGAACCGGCGCTCGATGCAGAGGGGAAGCCGGTTCGGTCCTTTTTTATCCGCAAGGTGCATTGGCAAGCCCGGTAACCCCGCTTGCCTTCCCCCGCCATTGCCGTACTAATCCACCAACACAGTCACCGGGTCCCAGGGGAATCAGACCGATGAAGCAATGGAGCCTCGCGCTCGCGCTCGCCGCCACGGCCATTGCCGGGCCCGCGCTCGCCCAGACCGCGCCGGCGCCCGCCGCGGCGAGCGCGCTCAATGTCGACATGCAGTATTTCACGCTGCCCAACGGCCTGCGCGTGGTGCTGACGAAGGACAGCATCGCGCCCACGGTCACCGTCGCGGTCTATTACGGCATCGGCTTCCGCATCGAGCCGCGCGAGCGCACCGGCTTCGCGCACCTGTTCGAGCATCTGATGTTCCAGGGATCGAAGCACGCGCCCAAGGGAGTGTTCGATACCACCATCACCAACGCCGGCGGCTTCAACAACGGTTCCACACGTTTCGATTTCACCAACTATTATGAAGTCACCCCCTCGGGCGCGCTCGAGCGGCTGCTGTGGCTCGAGGCCGATCGCATGGCCAATCCGGTGATCGACGAGACGGTGCTCAAGAACCAGCAGGGGGTGGTGGGCAACGAGGTCAAGGTCAACGTCCTCAACCAGCCCTATTCGACCTGGCCGTGGATCGACCTGCCGATGCTGGCCAACACCAACTGGTACAACAGCCACAATTTCTACGGCGACCTGAAGGAGATCGAGGCGGCGACGGTGCCCGATGCGGAGCAGTTCTCCGACAGCTTCTATCGCCCGAGCAACGCCGTGCTCGTGATCGCCGGCGACCTCGACTACGCCGCCACCCGCGCGATGGTGGAGAAATATTTCGGCCCGCTGGCGAAGAAGCCCGCGGTGGCGCTTCCCGATATTTCCGAGCCGCGCCAGACCGCGGAGAAGTTCAAGAGCCGCGTCGACGCGCTCGCGCCCAAGCCGGGCTTCGCCTTCGGCTACCACGTGCCGAAGCGCGGCACGCCCGAATGGTATGCGATGGGGCTGATTGACCAGATGCTCGTCCAGGGCGACGACAGCCGGCTCCACCGCAAGCTCGTCCAGGAAGCCGCGATCACCGGCGAGGTCGACGGGGGCATCAACTGGGGTCTGGGCGACATGTTCGACTACAATGGCCCGATGCTGTGGAGCGTGAACTTCACGCACGATCCCGACCATAGCCGCGAGCAGATCACCGCGGCCGTCGACAGCGTGATCGAGGATCTCCGCGCGAAGCCGGTCAGTGCCGCCGAGCTGGACCGCGCGCGCACCAAGATGCGCTCGCAGCTCTATTCGACGATCGATTCGGGCGGGCGGATCGGGCTGGTCAACCTGCTCGCCTCCTATGCGCTGTTCGACAAGGATCCGCAGGCGGTGAACCGCATCGAGCAGGGCTTCGCGCAGGTCACGCCCGCGCTGATCCAGAAGACCGCGCAGGAATATCTGCGCAAGACCAATCGCTCGATCTACGTCGTCGAGCCCGGCGCCGCACAGGGCGCTGCCAAGCCGCAGGGAGGCCGCTGATGCGCCGTGGAATGAAGCACGCGCTCGTCGCGATCTGTCTCGCGTCGGTGGCGACGCCTGCACTGGCGCAGGATTTTCCGCCCGCGCCGCCGATCGCCGATCCCAAGCCCTTCCGCCTGCCGGCCACCGAGAGCTTCACGCTGGCGAACGGCATGCAGGTCACGCTGGTGCCCTATGGCATCGCGCCCAAGGCAGTGGTGTCGCTGCGCGTACGCGCGGGCAACGCCACCGACGGCGACCAGACCTGGCTCTCCGAAGTCACGGCCGCGATGATGAAGGAAGGGGCAGGGGGGCGCTCCGCAGCGCAACTCGCCACTGCCGCCGCCTCGATGGGTGGCGACCTCGACGTCAGCGCCGGCCTCCAGACGACGGCGATCACGATGAACGTGCTTTCGGAGCACGCGGCCGAGGCGATCGCGCTCGTCGGTGACGTGGCGATCCGCCCCGATTTCCCCGCGAGCGAGCTCGCGCGGGTCAAGGCATCGATCGGCCGCCAGCTCGCGGTGGCGCTGTCAGAGCCCGGCACGCTCGCCGATGTCGCGCTCGCACGGACCGTCTATGGCCCGGATCACCCCTATGGCCGGGTGATCCCCACGCAGGCGCAGCTCGCCGGCTATGCGATCGATGACGCG
>DATLJJ010000437.1:0-19140 GCA_035538975.1 Sphingomonas sp.
GACGATCGCATCGACGAACTGTGTATTGTTCCGCTTCAGCTCGATCCCCGCCCGCAAACTCTGCCGCACGCCCGTCACCACGATGTCCGACTCAGCTTCAGCGTCCTGGCTGCCCGCCTTCCCTGCCGGTTGGTCGACGGCCGGCGGCGCTTCGGCGGGCTTGCCGGAGGGGGCGCCCTGGGCCGCCGCCGCGGCATGCCACATCACCGCGGCAATAGAGACGCCGATCGCGATTGCATTGCGAGCCTTCATATCGCCTCCCCTGAGATCGCCGGGATCATGCGCGCCCCGGTCCGATCGGAGCAGCGTGTGGCTATTGAAGCGATTTGTCAACGTCCGCAGGAAACATTGAAAACGGTCAAATTACCGCGAAAATTCTAATCTTTCCTCTCTTTCAGCCGCCGAACTAGGGGATTATGTTGCTACCTCAGACACATAAATCCGCTAGCTCCCCAGCCCTCGGCGTCGCTATATCTGCGCGATGCTAGCCGAGCCGAGTGCCCAACCGAACCAGAGCCTCATCGATGGAATCCGCACACTTCAGGCGCTGGCCGTGTCGCCGGAGCCCATCGGCTGCCGCGCGCTCGCACGGCAACTCGAGCTGGACACCTCGAAGGTCAATCGACTGCTGCGCACGCTTGCCTATCTCGGCATCGCGCGCCAGACGACCAACCGCAAATATACCCCCGGCCCTGGCATGCACGTCCTGGCTGCACAGAGCCTGTTCGCCTCCGGTCTGATTCACCGGAGCCTCCCGGCTCTCGAACGGCTTCGTCGCTTTGGCCACACCGTCGCGATGGCGGTGCTGTGGCATGATAGCGTGAGCTATCTCTACCATGCGCCCCCGGGCGTGGATTCCGCTCAGGCGGTGGCACGGATCGGCGTCTTGCCCGCGTGCACCAGCGGCATCGGCATGGCTCTGCTTGCCCGCCTGCCAGACGATGTGCTCGGCCGCATCTACACCGACCGCGAAATTCCGGGCTATCCGGGGGGCTTGCCTGCCTTGCTGGAACGGCTCGAAGAGGTTCGTCGGGATGGATTTATCCGGTTGCGGGGGAGCACCGGCGAGGATCGCCACACGATCGCTATCGCCGTCGGGGATCCGGTGTATGCGGGTATTGGCGTTTCGGGCTGGCTGCCCGAGCCCGCCACGGCCGATCTCGTCGCCGCATTGAGGGTAGCTGCCGACGAAATCGGCCCCTGAGGGCATTGCCTGCGCGACGCGCACGCAACCCCCTGGCAGCCTCGGGCGGACGAGCATAGTCGTTCAGGCGCGCCTTGATCAGCGGGCGGAGCAGATAGTTCGGTGTCGGCGCCGATCGCGGTGATATTGCAGCGGACCAACCTCCGCCCCGCTCCAGCAAGAAGAATGCAGGAGACCGGAGGAGCCGGGGACGATCACATCCCGCCCCCTGGCTTCTTTGTAGGCCTTGATGAGGGCGTTGAGGTGCGCGTTGGCGCGTCGGGCTTGGTTCCGAGCGCCTTTGGGAGCACGGCGTCGGTCGGTGCCGGTTCGTCAGCTCCCTGAGCTGCTGCGCGACGCCCCCATGAAGGTCGGTGAACGCCCGATGGAGCATCGCCTTCAACGTCTCGCGGCTCGGACTTTCCTCGGGGATCGGCAGGCCTTGCTGGCCTGCGCCGCCTCCAGTGTCGCTATTCGCCCCTGCACCTCCGTGAGGGTCGAATGCGCTTCTGCGGCGGAAAGCGCGCGGGCGATTCGATAGGAAGGCTGCGCCGTGCGTAGAAGAGCGCCGTGAGGCGGGCGATCTCGGGCTCGGCCAAGTCGCGGAAGCGGCTGCCTGCCCTGCGGTCGCGCACCTGTTGAACTCGGGCTTCGTACTCGGACGCGATCAGCGGAAGCATGGCCTGGGCCTTCTTCCGATCCGCCTCACCCTCCGATTTCGTGAACTCGCCCCGCAGAATCGCGGCCACGTCACTCGGCCAGCGCTTGCGCACCTGCCACAAGGTCGACCCCCTGCGGCGACTCAATCGGAACATCTTCTCCAGCCCCTGCGTAGCACTGGCCGTCTGGAAGACATTGAAAATACGTGATTTCAGCCACTTGGAAGTGGATGGTGCCCAGAAGAGGACTCGAACCTCCACGGCCTTGCGACCGCCAGCACCTGAAGCTGGTGCGTCTACCAATTCCGCCATCTGGGCACGGGGTAGGCGGCGCCCTCTAGGGGAGGGTTGGGCTGGTTGTCAACGGCTCAAATCGCATGGGGACCAAATGGCGCCCGGACGACCCGGCGCGGCGGCGGGACGGCGAGTCATGGCCCATCCGCGGCTTGCTCAAAGCGCCGCCGCGAGGCATGGGGCGAGCATGTTCGAGGTACGCGAGGCAGGCATGAAGGACAGGCTGGTAACGCTCATCGGCGGCGGCGGATTCGTCGGCCGCTATGTCGCGCAGGAGCTCTACCGCGCCGGCGCGCGGGTCCGCATCGCCCAGCGCCGTCCGCGCGACGCGTGGTTCCTCAAGCCGCTCGGGGGCCTCGGCCAGACGCAGTTCGTCGCCGCCGACGTGACGCGCCCCGACACGGTGGCGCGCGCAGTGGACGGCGCCGATCACGTCGTAAACCTCGTCGGCGTCCTGTCGGGCAATTTCCGCGGCGTGCACGTCGACGGCGCCCGCAACGTCGCCGAGGCCGCGAAGCAGGCCGGAGTCGAATCGCTCGTCCACTTCTCGGCGCTCGGCGCCGACCCTGCGTCCGATTCGGCCTATGGCCGCACCAAGGCACAGGGCGAAGCGTCGGTGCTTGATGCCTTCCCGCCGGCGACGGTGCTGCGCCCCGCAACGCTGTTCGGACGCGAGGACCAGTTCGTGAACCGCTTCGCCGGCATGATCGCGGCGCCGCTTCCGGTGGTGCCGGTTCTGCGCCCGAACGCGAAGTTCCAGCCGGCCTATGTCGCCGACGTAGCCGCGGCGGCAGTCGCGGCGCTCGCCGATCCGAAGACACACGGCGGCAAGACCTACTCGCTCGGCGGCCCCGACGTGCTGACGATGGCGGAGCTCTATCGCTGGATCGCGGAGACGATCGGCCGCAAGCCGGCCTTCGCGGAGCTGCCTGATGCGCTCGGTGCGCTCGTCGCGAGCTTCGGCGCACTGCCCGGCGCCCCCATCACGCGCGACCAGTGGCGGATGCTGGGCCACGACAATATCGTGCCCACAGGCGCCGAAGGCTTTGCGGCGTTCGGGATCACGCCGACCCCGCTCGCGGCGGTCGCACCCGACTGGCTGGTGCGCTTCCGACGCCACGGCCGCTTCGCCGGGCTCCGCCAGCCCGCCTGACCTGATCCTCCCGGCCGCGGCGCTGCGCACCGGGGTGGCGCGCCCGGCCCAGCCACGAGGGCGCAGCCCATATGAACGAAGTGATCGTCGCCATTTTGCTCGGCATCGTCGAGGGCGTGACCGAATTCCTGCCCGTCTCCTCGACCGGGCACCTGATCCTCGCGAGCGAGCTGCTGGGCTATGACGCCGCCACCTGGGCGATGTTCAACGTCATCATCCAGCTAGGAGCGATCCTGGCGGTAGTGGTTCTCTACTGGCGCACCTTCTGGGCGGTCGCCGAAGGACTGATCCGGCGCAACCCAACCTCATGGCGCTTCCTGCGCAACCTGGTGGTCGCATTCATCCCGGCGGCAGTGATCGGGCTGGCGCTCCACGACCAGATCGAGCTGCTGCTCGGCGCTCCGCGCGTCGTGGCGGTGGCACTCATCCTCGGCGGCATTGCGATCCTGGTGATCGAACGGCTGGTGAAGCGCGCCGACATCCACGGCATCGCCGACATTCCGCTGGCGCGCGTGATCGGCATCGGCTTCATCCAGTGCATCTCAATGATCCCCGGCGTGAGCCGATCAGGCGCGACGATTCTCGGCGCGCTATCGCTCGGCGTCGAGCGGCGCACGGCGGCGGAGTTCAGCTTCTTCCTCGCCATCCCCACCATGCTGGGCGCCACCGTTCTCGAGCTTGCCAAGAACGGCGACAAGATCGCCACCGGCAGCATCGGCTGGACCGAGATCGGCGTCGGCTTCCTCGTCTCGTTCGTTGTCGCGATCCTCGTGATCAAATGGTTCGTGGGGATCGTCAGCCGCCACGGCTTCGCGCCCTTCGCCTGGTATCGAATCGTGGCCGGCGTGGTTGCGCTGGTGTGGTTGGGAATGCGATAGGTCCGCATCGGGACCATCTATTCCGCTGATCCTGCTTATTTTTGCGCAAACTGCAAAAAGCCGCATAAATATAGGACATACATGCTGACCTAATGGTCGGTTTTCGCGTGACTCCCTCTGTGCGTTGCTGTAGGCGCGCCGGCATGTCGGACGATGCGATGCTCAAATTCGTGAACCGCGGCCAGGCCTATCCGGCCAAGCGCCCTGCGGAACTGCGCGCAGAGGATTTCCGCGAGATCGCGGACCGCTACGCCGTGCCCGAGGCAGAGGCGCAGGCGGGCCGCTGCTCGCAATGCGGCGTGCCCTATTGCTCGGTGCACTGCCCGCTGCACAACCATATCCCGGACTGGCTGCGCCTGACCGCGGAAGGGCGGCTGCGCGAGGCCTATGCGCTTTCGAACAGCACCTCGACCATGCCCGAGATCTGCGGCCGAATCTGCCCGCAGGATCGCCTTTGCGAAGGCAATTGCGTGATCGAATTCTCGGGCCACGGCGCCGTGACGATCGGCTCGGTCGAGAAGTTCATCACCGACACCGCGTGGGAAGAGGGCTGGGTCGAGCCGGTACGTGTCGGCCCGGCGCGGGGCCAGTCGGTCGGCGTCATCGGCGCGGGCCCGGCGGGCCTTGCCGCAGCCGAATATCTGCGCGAGTTCGGCTATGACGTGCACGTCTACGACCGGCACGACCGCGCGGGCGGGCTGCTTACCTATGGCATCCCCGGCTTCAAGCTCGAGAAGCATGTCGTCATGCGGCGCATCGAGCGGCTGGAGGAAGGCGGCATCGTCTTCCACCTCAACTTCGAAGTCGGGCGCGACGCCACGCTCGACGAACTCCGCCAGCGCCACGACTCGATCCTGATCTCCACGGGCGTGTACAAGGCGCGCCAGATCAAGGCGCCAGGCGTGGGTGCCAAGGGGGTGGTCGAGGCACTCGATTATCTGACCGCCTCCAACCGCAAGAACTTCGGCGACGCGGTTCCCGCCTATGACGACGGCAGCCTCAACGCCGAGGGCAAGCATGTCGTGGTCGTCGGCGGCGGCGACACCGCGATGGACTGCGTGCGCACCGCCGTCCGCCAGGGCGCGGCATCGGTGAAGTGCCTCTATCGCCGCGACCGCGCCAACATGCCGGGTTCGCAGCGCGAAGTCGCCAACGCCGAGGAAGAAGGCGTCGAGTTCGTCTGGCTCTCGGCTCCTGAAGCGTTCGATGGCAGCGAGCAGGTGACCGGCGTGCGTGCGTCGCGGATGCGCCTGGGCGCACCCGATGCTTCGGGCCGGCGCACCCCCGAGCTCGATCCAGGCAGCGAGTTCCGGCTTGAGGCCGATCTGGTGATCAAGGCGCTGGGCTTCGAGCCCGAAGAGCTGCCGAGGATGTTCAACGCCGAAGGCCTCGGCGTCACGCGCTGGGGCACGCTGCGCACCGACGGCAAGACGATGATGACCAGCCTCGACGGCGTGTTCGCCGCAGGCGACATCGTACGCGGCGCGAGCCTGGTGGTCTGGGCGATTCGCGACGGGCGCGACGTGGCAGCGCACATGCACGCGTGGATGAAGGCGCACACCAGGGCGGCTGTGCCGGCCGCGGAGTCGGTGGCGGCCTGATGCGGGGGCATGCCCTCTTGCTGCTGCTCGCCGGCACGCTCCCGGCACCGCTCGCTGCGCAGACCGCAGCGACGCCGGACCATGCCGCGCGCGTGGAGCGCTTCCTTGCCGCGCTGCCGCCGAGCAGCAAGGGGGAGCGGGAGGTCGAGCCCGACTATCAGGAAGGCGTGATCGTCAGGCTGATCGAGACCAATCCCGACAAGGAGGCTGCGATCCGCGGCGTGATCGCGACGCGGCGCCAATGCACCGGTGATTTCTCGCGCACCTACGCCGTCAATGCAGTCCGTCGCGCTGCCGATATGCTCACCGACGCCGAGCTCGATCAGCTCACCGCCTTTTACTCGGGGCCCGACCACAAGGCGATGGCCGCGGCGGGCGACAAGGCCGAGATGGCGGTGCTGATGAAACGCTATCCGCTCCAGCGCTTCCTCGACGCCACGCGCAAGGTGATGGATACGGCGCCGACCGAAGTGATGGACGGGCTGCTCGCCTGCGACGAAGCCGCCGCCGCCGCGCTCGAAAGCGCCGGCGTGAAGACCGAATGATGCGCCCCGCGGCGCCTGGGAACGATGCGATGACCGATATGACTGCCGAACGCGAACGCCTTGCCCGCGAGGGCATGTACCGCCCCGAGTTCGAGGGCGACGCCTGCGGCGTGGGCCTCGTCGCCGCGACCGACGGCCAGGCTTCGCGCCGCGTCGTCCAGTCGGCGATCGACGCGCTCAAGGCCGTGTGGCACCGCGGCGCGGTCGATGCCGACGGCAAGACCGGCGACGGCGCCGGCATCCATGTCGACCTGCCGGTGCGCTTCTTCGACGACGCGATCGCCGCGGGCGGGCACCGCGTGCTGCCCAACCGGCTCGCCGTGGGCATGATCTTCCTGCCGCGCACCGACTTGGCCGCGCAGGAGACCTGCCGCACGATCGTCGAGAGCGAGATCATCGAATCGGGCTACACCATTTACGGCTGGCGGCAGGTGCCGGTCGACGTCTCGGTGATCGGGATGAAGGCGCAGGCGACGCGCCCCGAGATCGAGCAGATCATGATCGCGGGCCCGATGCCCGACGCGGTCGACGCCGCCGAGTTCGAGAAGAACCTCTATCTGATCCGCCGCCGGATCGAGAAGCGCGTGATCGCGGCGCAGATCAGCGGCTTCTACATCTGCTCGCTGTCGACGCGCTCGATCGTCTACAAGGGGCTGTTCCTCGCCGAAAGCCTGTCGGAATTCTATCCGGACCTGAAGGACGAGCGGTTCACCAGCCGCGTCGCGATCTTCCACCAGCGCTATTCGACCAACACCTTCCCGCAATGGTGGCTGGCGCAGCCGTTCCGCTGCCTCGCGCACAACGGCGAGATCAACACGATCCGCGGCAACAAGAACTGGATGCTCAGCCACGAGATCAAGATGGCGAGCATCGCGTTCGGCGAGCGCTCCGAAGACATCAAGCCGTTGATCCCGGCGGGCGCGTCCGACACCGCGGCGCTCGACGCCGTGTTCGAGGCAATCTGCCGGTCGGGCCGCGACGCGCCGACCGCCAAGCTGATGCTGGTCCCTGAGGCGTGGCAGCCCGAGGACACGCCCGACTCGCATCTGGCGATGTACAAGTATCTCGCCTCGGTGATGGAGCCGTGGGACGGCCCCGCCGCGCTGGCGATGACCGACGGACGCTGGGCAGTGGCGGGCATGGACCGCAACGCGCTGCGTCCGCTGCGCTATACCCAGACCTCCGACGGGCTGCTGATCGTCGGCTCGGAAGCGGGCATGGTGCCCGTCTCCGAATCGACCGTGCTCGCCAAGGGCCGGCTGGGGCCGGGCCAGATGATCGCTGTCGACCTGCAGGAAGGTCGGCTGTTCACCGACGCCGAGATCAAGGACCAGATCGCCGGCGAGGCCGATTACGCCGCGATGATCGGCGAGTTCATGACCAAGGACGAGCTGCCCAGCGCGCCCGATGCCGTCTATTACGATCGCGCCGAGCTCACCCGGCGCCAGGTCGCGGCGGGGCAGACGCTCGAGGACATGGAAATGGTCCTCGCGCCGATGGTCGAGACGGCCAAGGAAGCGATCGGATCGATGGGCGACGACACGCCGCTCGCCGTGATCTCGGACAAGCCGCGGCTTATCAGCCAGTTCTTCCGACAGAACTTCAGCCAGGTCACCAACCCGCCGATCGACCCGCTTCGCGAGCGCCACGTGATGTCGCTCAAGACCCGCTTCGGCAACCTGGCCAACATCCTCGACACCGAGGGGACGCAGGGCCGCGTGCTGGTGCTCGAGAGCCCGGTGCTGACCAATTCCGACTGGCATCGCCTGCGTGCGCATTTCGGCAGCCAGTCGGCCGAGATCGACTGCACCTTCCCGGCCAGCGAAGGCCCCGATGCGCTGCGCGCCGCGATCACGCGCATCCGCTACGAGGCCGAGCAGGCGGTCCGCGCCGGCTGCACCGAGCTGTTCCTGACCGACGAGCATATCGGCGCCGACAAGGTGGCGATCGCCGGCGTGCTCGCCGCTGCCGCGGTGCACACGCACCTCGTCCGTCGCGGCCTGCGCTCCTATGCCAGCGTCAACGTCCGCACCGCCGAGTGCCTCGACACGCATTATTATGCCGTGCTGATCGGCGTCGGCGCGACCACGGTGAACGCCTATCTGGCCGAAGCCTCGATCGCGGATCGCCAGAGCCGCGGCCTGTTCGGCGAGCTGAGCCTCGAGCAGTGCCTCAAGAACCATCGCAAGGCGATCGACGAGGGGCTGCTCAAGATCCTCTCGAAGATGGGCATCGCGGTGATCTCGTCGTACCGCGGCGGCTACAACTTCGAAGCGGTCGGCCTCAGCCGCGCGCTGGTCAACGACCTGTTCCCCGGCATGCCGGCCAAGATCTCGGGCGAGGGTTATGCATCGCTGCATCTCTCGGCCAAGCTGCGGCACGAGGCGGCCTATGACCGCGGCGTTGCGACGCTGCCGATCGGCGGCTTCTACAAGCAGCGCTTCGGCGGCGAGACGCATGCCTATTCGGCGCAGCTGATGCACCTGCTGCAGACCGCGGTCTCGACCGACAGCTATTCGAGCTATCTCGCCTTCTCGCGAGGCGTGCGCGACATGCCGCCGGTCTATCTGCGCGACCTGCTCGAGTTCAACTTCCCGACCGAGGGCATCGCCATCGACCAGGTCGAGGCGATCACCGAGATCCGCAAGCGCTTCGTGACGCCGGGCATGTCGCTCGGCGCGCTCTCCCCGGAGGCGCACGAGACGCTGGCGATCGCGATGAACCGCATCGGCGCCAAGGCGGTGTCGGGCGAGGGCGGCGAGGATTCGGCGCGCTACCAGCCCTATGAGAATGGCGACAACGCCAACTCCGTGATCAAGCAGATCGCCTCGGGCCGCTTCGGCGTCACTGCCGAATATCTCAACGCCTGCGACGAGATCGAGATCAAGGTGGCGCAGGGCGCCAAGCCCGGCGAGGGCGGCCAGCTGCCCGGCTTCAAGGTGACCGAGTTCATCGCCAAGCTGCGCCACGCCACGCCCGGCGTGACGCTCATCTCGCCCCCGCCGCACCACGACATCTATTCGATCGAGGATCTGGCGCAGCTCATCTACGACCTGAAGCAGATCAACCCGCGCGCGCGGGTCTGCGTGAAGCTCGTCTCCTCGGCCGGCATCGGCACCGTCGCGGCGGGCGTCGCGAAGGCCCACGCGGACGTGATCCTCGTCGCGGGCCATGTCGGCGGCACCGGCGCTTCGCCGGTCACCTCGGTGAAGTACGCCGGCACGCCGTGGGAAATGGGCCTCAGCGAAGTCAACCAGACGCTGACGCTCAACGGGCTGCGCGGCCGGGTGAAACTGCGCACCGACGGCGGGCTCAAGACCGGGCGCGATATCGTGATCGCGGCGATCCTCGGCGCCGAGGAATTCGGCATAGGCACGCTTTCGCTGGTGGCGATGGGCTGCATCATGGTGCGCCAGTGCCATTCGAACACCTGTCCGGTGGGCGTGTGCACGCAGGACGAGAAGCTTCGCGCCAAGTTCGTCGGCACGCCCGAGAAGGTCATCAACCTGATGACCTTCATCGCCGAGGAAGTGCGCGAGATCCTGGCCAAGCTCGGCTTCTCGAGCCTCGACGAAGTGATCGGCCGCACCGAGCTGCTCCGCCAGGTCAGCCGTGGCGCCGAGCATCTCGATGACCTCGACCTCAACCCGGTGCTCGCCAAGGTCGACGCGACCGACGCCGAGCGGCGCTTCAGCCTCAACACCTTCCGCAACGAGGTCCCCGACAGCCTCGACGCGCAGATGGTGAAGGACGCCGCCCCGGTCTTCTCGCGCGGCGAGAAGATGCAGCTCACCTATACGGTGCGCAACACGCACCGCGCGGTGGGAACGCGGCTCTCGAGCGAAGTGACGCGCAAGTTCGGCATGTCGACGCTGTCCGACGGGCATGTCCATGTCCGCCTGCGCGGCTCGGCCGGCCAGTCGCTGGGTGCCTTCCTGTGCAAGGGCATCACGCTCGAAGTGTTCGGCGACGCCAACGACTATGTCGGCAAGGGCCTGTCGGGCGGCGTGATCGTCGTGCGGCCGATGGTGAGCTCGCCGATCGAGAGCTGGCGCAACACGATCATCGGCAACACCGTGCTCTATGGCGCGACCTCGGGCCGGCTGTTCGCGGCGGGCCAAGCGGGCGAGCGCTTCGCAGTCAGGAACTCGGGCGCCGAAGTGGTGGTCGAAGGCTGCGGTGCCAACGGCTGCGAGTATATGACCGGCGGCACTGCAGTAGTGCTGGGCAGCGTCGGCATGAACTTCGGCGCGGGCATGACCGGCGGCATGGCCTTCGTCTACGACGCCGAAGGCAGCTTCGAGCGGCGGGCCAATCCGGAGAGCATCGTCTGGCAGCGGCTGGCGTCGCAGCATTGGGAAGACAAGCTGCGCAGCCTGGTCGAGGCGCATGCGGAGGCGACCGACAGCAAATGGTCACGCGGGCTGCTCGAGGATTGGGAACGCGTCGCCGGCAACTTCTGGCAAGTCGTGCCGAAGGAGATGCTGAGCCGCCTTCCCTATCCGCTCGACGACACGGCGGAGGCTGTCGCGGCCGAATGATGCCGTTCAGCCTGTGCTAAGCCGCTGGAATTCATGTAGGATGACATCCTGACGACTCGGGAGAATGTCATGCGTCTGGTTCCCGCTGCTGCCCTGCTGTGCGCGATTGCGCTTCCCGCCGCGGCACAATCGCGGGCCGAGGATGCCGCGCGCAGCCTGCAGGACCCGATGGTGCAGGAAGGCGTCGCCATGGCAGTGAATTCGATCGCCGAGATTCTGCTCGACACGCGTGTCGGCCCGCTCGCGCGCTATGCCGATCCGCGCGACGACATCCGTCCGTCGGACACGCTGCGCGACGTCGAGCGGCGCAAGGATCCGGAGTTCGAGGCGAAGCTGCGCGACGGCACACGCCGCGCGGTCGCCACCGCGGGCGCGGTCTCCGGCGACGCTCTGGCGATGAGCTCGGAGCTGGCGCGCACCGCCGAACGCCTCAAGGCCGCGCTCGCGCCGCTCGCCGACGCGGTTCAGGCTTATGGCGAAGACCGCGACGATAATTGACGCGTCGGCTGGACGCGCCCTGCGTCTCCGTTAGATACGGGCTGCATGTGGCAGCTCTATCAATTTCCCTTGTGTCCCTTTTCGCGGAAGGTCCGGCTGCTGCTGGGCGAGAAAGGGATCGGCTATGAGCCGGTGCGCGAGCTGCCGTGGCAGCGTCGCGACGAATTCCTCGACCTGAATCCCACCGGCCAGGTGCCGGTGATGGTCGATACCGAGCGCGGCGTCACGCTGATCGATTCCTCCGTGATCTGCGAATTCTTCGAGGAGACGGTCTCGAAGAACGCAATGCTCAACGGCACCGCCACCGATCGCGCCGAAATCCGCCGGCTGGTGCTGTGGTTCGACAATCACTTCTTCGGTGAGATCACTGCGCCGCTGCTCCAGGAGCGGATGCTCAAGCGCATCGTCTACAAACAGTCGCCGGACGGCCAGGTGCTGCGATCCGCGATGAAGGCGGCCGTGTCGCACCTCGACTACATCGACTATCTGCTCGATCACCGCACCTGGCTGGCGGGCTCGACCATGAGCCTGGCCGATCTCGCGGCCGCGGCGCAGATCTCGATCGCCGACTATCTGGGCGGGATCGACTGGAAGGGGCATGAGGAAGCGAAGGGCTGGTATCTGCGGATGAAAAGCCGGCCGAGTTTCCGCCCGCTGCTCGCCGAGCGGATGGAAGGCATCCCGCCTCCCGCCGACTATGACAAGCTCGACCTGTAAGGCTGCTTCCGCACCTGCAATCTGCACCCCGGCGAAGGCCCGGGCCCAGTTGCAACGAAGCTGGCAGGGCGTTCAAGCGCCTTCGCGGCCGGCGCGATACTGGGTCCCGACCTTCGCCGGGGTGCGACGATTGGTGCCACCGGTCAAAGTTGCCCTCCGCCGGACCCCGGTTTAAAGCCGCGCGACTTTTATGAAGGAACCAGCATGACGATCGGCGAAGAACGCCTGGCACGGCGCATGGCGCGCGGGTGCGAATTCCTGGGAGCGCAGGTCGCGATCCTCGGCGGCGCGATGTCGTGGGTTTCCGAG
The DNA here is from genome assembly GCA_035538975.1 of Sphingomonas sp. GTDB lineage: Bacteria > Pseudomonadota > Alphaproteobacteria > Sphingomonadales > Sphingomonadaceae > Sphingomonas. The sequence continues at coordinate 12,379 of DATLJJ010000437.1, forward strand.
CGCAATCTCGTCGCGGCGATCTCCAACGCGGGCGGTTTCGGCGTGATCGCCTGCGGCGCGATGGGCCCCGAACTGCTCGATAAGGAGATCGCGGGTACCAGGGCGCTCACGGACAAGCCGTTCGGCGTCAACCTGATCACCATGCACCCCCAGCTCTTCGAGCTGATCGAAGTCTGCGCGAAGCACAACGTCGGCCATGTCGTGCTCGCAGGCGGGCTGCCCCCGGCGGGCTCGCTCGACGCGATCAAGGGCAATGGCGCCAGGCTGATATGCTTCGCCCCCGCGCTCAGCCTCGCCAAGAAGCTGATCCGCTCGGGCGTCGACGCACTCGTCGTCGAGGGCATGGAAGCGGGTGGCCATATCGGCCCCGTCTCGACCAGCGTGCTCGCGCAGGAAATCCTTCCCGAGGTCTCCGAGCAGGTCCCCGTCTTCGTCGCCGGCGGCATCGGCCGGGGCGAGGCGATCGCAGGCTATCTCGACATGGGCGCCGCCGGCGTCCAACTCGGCACGCGCTTCGTCTGCGCGACCGAGAGCATCGCCCATGCCAACTTCAAAAAGGCCTTCATTCGAGCCTCGGCGCGCGATGCCGTCGCCAGCGTGCAGATCGACCCCCGGCTCCCGGTCATCCCGGTGCGCGCGCTCAAGAACGCCGGTGGCGAGCTGTTCACTGCAAAGCAGCGCGAAGTCGCCCAGTCGCTCGACGAGGGCAAGGTCGAGATGGCCGAGGCTCAGCTCCAGATCGAGCATTATTGGGCCGGAGCGCTCCGCCGCGCAGTCATCGAAGGCGACGTCGAGCATGGCTCGGTGATGGCGGGCCAGTCGGTCGGCATGGTCAACAAGGAAGAGCCCGTCGCCGACATCATCGGCGCGCTCATGGCGGAAGCGGCGCACGCGCTGGAGAAGCGCGCGGCATAGCCGATGCTCTCCTTTCCTGGACTAACCTACGCAGAATCCGAATATTCCCGGACACGCGGGAACGCGCTAGGCTGACCGGAGATGGGCTCCTCCGTGGGGGAAGGGGACGCCATTCTCCCGCCGTTTCCCCGTGGACAGCAGATTTCGCTGATGCGCTTCCGTGACCTGTCTCTGGCGAGCCGTCCGCTCATCCTGCTCGTCTGGACCGGCAGCCTGCTGCTGCTGGCGGCGCTCGCGGTGGCAAGCACGCTGCAGCTGCGCGCCGAGCGTCTACGCGCGGAGGAAGCCGCGGTTCGCGAGAATCAGAACCGCGCGATCGCTTTCGAGCAGTATATCACGCGGACCTTCGAGGCTGCCGAACTCGCCGCCGAGCATCTTACGTTGCGCTATGGCGAACGCCTCGAATCGCAGCCGCTGCTCCAGCGGATCGACGATCCGCTGGCGGCCAACCCGCTCTTCGCCGGGATCAGCATCGCCGATGCGCGAGGCGACATTCACTGGACCAGCTTCCCCAACGCAGTGACGCGGAATATCGCGCGCTATCCGGCTTTCCAGGCCGCGCGCCAATCCCGACCCGGCCAGTCGCTGCTCGTGGACGTACCCCTGCTTCTGCGCGACGAGGGCAGAACGGTAATACCGCTCAGCCACCCGATACGTGCAGCCGACGGCAGCTTCGCGGGCATGGTTTCGCTGATGATCCCGGTCGAGGTGTTCACCGACTTCAACCATGGCGCGCAGTTGCGTCCGCTCGACCTGATCTCCGTGATCCGTGCCGACGGTATCACGCTCGCCCGACGCACCGGTTCGCGCGTCTCCTGGGGCGAGGACCTGCGTGGCCGGCTTGTTATGAAGCATCAGGCCGTCGAGCCGAACGGCACCTATCTGGGGCCCAGTTCGATCGACGGCATCCGACGCTATTTCAGCCATCGCCGGATCGCACAGTACGGCGTGTTCGTGACGGTCGGACTGGGTCAGGACGACGCACTGCGTGGACTTGGGGGACGCGCACGCTGGCATTGGGCGGCGCTCGCGCTGCTCGCGGCTGCAGTGATCGCCTTCTCGGCGGCGCTCAGCTGGGGCCTGCGGCGGCGCGATCGCGGGATGCATGCCCTTGCCGAATCGAATGCGCGTCTGCGCGAGGCACAGCGTCTCGGGCGGATCGGCGATTGGGAATATGATCTGCGGACCGAGCGCTTCTTCTGGTCCGACCAGCTTTGCGAACTCTATGGCCGCAGCCCCGCAGAGGATGTGCTGCGGCGCGACGAGGTGCTCGCCTGCCTCGAGCCCGAGAGCCGCGAGCAGCTGGTGCAGGCGATCGATCGTGCGCGCACCACCGGCGAACCGCAGCAATGCGAAGTCGTGGTGCACCGCCTGGATGGTGACGAGGCATATCATCGTATGCGGATCACCGCGGTCCGCGGTGCTAACGGCGAAGTCGAGCGCCTCTTCGCCACCGAGCAGGACATCACTGCCGAGAAGCTCCACGAGCGCCTGCGCGACGAAGTCGCCCAGATCGCGCGCGTCGAAGCCGTCAACCTGATGGGAGCGACGGTAGCCCATGAGCTTTCGCAGCCGCTCACGGCCGCTTCCAACTACGTCGCCGCCGCGCACGCGCTTGCAGTGCGCCAGGCCCCCGGCGACGCCGGGCTGGTGGTGGAGCGTCTGGAAGAGGCGGAGCGGCACATCGGCTTCACTCGCAACATCGTCCAGCGCGTACGCGACATGATTTCGGACCGGACCGATTCGACCGACAGCGCGCCGGTGCTCGACATCGTCGAGGACGCGATCGCACTCGCATGGCTCGCCGCGCCGGGTTGGAAGGGCCAGATCACGCAGCGGCTCGACGTCGCCGCCCCGCGCGTCGCCGCCGACAAGATCCAGGTCCAGCAAGTGCTCCTCAACTTGCTCCGCAATGCCTGCGAAGCAGCCGCCGCGGCCCCCGAACCCTGCGTCACGCTATCCACCTCCGCGACCACGCCGGACAGCGTCACCTTCGCGATCGACGACAACGGCCCGGGCATCGCGCCCGAGCTGGGCGACATCTTTTCGCCCTTCGCCTCCTCCAAGCGCGACGGCCTGGGGCTCGGCCTCGCCGTCTCGCGCGCAATCGTCCAATCCTATGGCGGCCGCATGTGGATCGACCACGCCCACACCGGCGGCGCCCGCATCTGCTTCACCCTGCCGCTGGAGGGCTGAACGAAGTCGCCGGCCTCGTTCCGCCGCGCGACTTCGGCCGGTTCGGCCCACAGCCGAAAAGCCTCGCCTCGGCCGTCGCTGCCCCTTGAATCGCGCAACAATCCGCCCAGATTCAAACTCACCGGAGACCCGACAGGGTCCGGTTGCCGACGGCCGCGTGCCGGAAGGGCCAGCTCGAACCGCTCCTGAGCGTATCTCCCGCGCCCGCTTCGGCCGGTCGCCGACTCTGTGCGAACCGAGGAGATGAATCATGGCTATGCGTGACTTGATGCCGTGGCGCGGCCAGCACGGCTCTATGCCCGCGCCCTTCGGCGACGAACGGAGCCCCTTCGCGCAGCTTCGCCGCGAGATGGACCGGATGTTCGACGATCTGCTGCCCATGTCGGGCCGTGGCCAGGGCGGCGCCTCCGGCACGGCCTGGCCGACGCTGGAGGTGAAGCAAGGGGAAAACGAGCTCTGCATCACCGCCGAGATGCCGGGCATGACCGACAAGGATGTCGAGCTCACCGTGCATGACGGCGTGCTGACGCTGAGCGGCGAGCGCAAGAGCACGCGCGAGGATCGCGATCGCGGATGGTCCGAACGCTATTACGGCCGCTTCGAGCGCTCGATCGCGCTGCCCGACGGCGCCGACGAGAACGGCTGCACCGCCGAATTCCACGACGGCGTGCTCACGGTACGGATGCCCGTGTCGCAGCAGGCCCGCCGCGGCCGCCGCATCCCGATCGGATCGGGCGAGCCCGACACCAAGCACTGAGACGAGCCGGCACAGGAGGACGCCATGCGACGAACCCAGGCCTCGAACCCGCGCGAGCGTGCTCCGGCACCCTCGCCGCCCCGCCATGATCAGCCCGGCGACGACTGGAGCCGCCAGCCGCCCTGGTGTGCGCTGACCGAAAGCGACGACGAACTGGCGCGCATCGCGATCCGAACCTGCAACTGAGCGCCTGCGGTTACGCCAGCGCGGCTACCGCGGCTTCCCAGGCGCGGGCTTCTTCCTCACGCCGGGAATGGACCAGCGGGATGCCAGCCGTGGCGGTGACAGGATCGACCTCCACCGTCGCATCGTAGAGGAATGTCGCGTTACCGCTGATCGTCACGATCCGATCCGCGCCGGCCCGGCCGCGCACCAGCCCGCCCTTGTTGAACACGCGCACCTCGGCACCATAGGGCACGCGCCCGGTGAGCGCCGCGGCGAGCACCGAAGCCGCCATCGCGCTTCCGCAGCTGTCGGTCAGCCCCACGCCGCGTTCATAGGTGCGCACGAACAGCGCGTTCTCGCCGCGCACTTGGACGAAGGAGACGTTCGCCCGGCCGGGGATCAGCGCGGGCGCGGACTCGCACCAGTCGCCGAGCGCCACCAGCTCCGTCTCGTCCACCTCGTCGACGAACGTCACCAGATGCGGGTTGGGCATGGTGACGGCGGTGAAGGCACGGTCGCTCGGCAGGCCCGGAATCGGCGCGTCGATGAATTCCTTCGCCCCGGTCCTGAGCCCCACGTCGGCGGCGGCGGTCGAGGCCGGGCCGACAGTCGTGCGGACCGTCACCACCCCCGGCGCGAGCGGATCCTCGCGCGCCGTGTCGGCGCTGCTCGTCTTGAGCTGGACTTCGGCGGCGTCGAGCCCGAGCGCCTCGAACCCCGCGCGCGCCACGCAGCGCAGCCCGTTGAGGCAGGTCTCGGCTTCCGACCCGTCCGAATTGAACATGCGCATCCCGAACGGGCGATCGCCGCTGCCCTGCACGAGCAGCAGGATGCCGTCGCCGCCCACCGGCCCCTCACGATCGGCGAGAGCGCGCGCGACGCCAGCCCATTCGCCGTCGGAAAGCGACAGGTTGCGGGCGTCGATCAGCGGGAAGTCGTTTCCCGATCCGTGGCATTTGACGAAGGCGAGCTGCATGGCGCCCATCTAGGGGGCGTACGCAGCAGCGGCAACTTTGACGTGCGGTTCGAATCGAGCGGTGCATTCGCCGCCGCGAGCTCCGGGTCCGTAGAATTGCGGATCATCGGTGCACGCGCGGCGGCGAGCCGAAATTGCTGCCGCTCCGCCCCCCGCCTATGCTGCAACGCAGCGACGGAGGTGAAGTCATGACCCCAAAGCGTGTGCGTAAAGCTGTGTTTCCCGTAGGCGGGCTTGGGACCCGCTTTCTCCCGGCCACCAAGGCCATTCCCAAGGAAATGCTGCCGGTCGTGGACCGGCCGCTGATCCAATATGCCGTCGAGGAGGCGCTCGAGGCCGGTATCGAGCAGATGATCTTCGTCACCGGTCGCGGCAAGGCGGCCATCGAGGATCATTTCGACATCGCATTCGAGCTGGAGACGACGATGAGCGGGCGCGGCAAGTCGCTCGACATTCTCGGTCGCACCCGGCTCAAGCCAGGCGCTGTCACCTATGTCCGCCAGCAGGAGCCGATGGGCCTGGGCCATGCAGTGTGGTGCGCGCGCGACGTGGTGGGTGACGAGCCTTTCGCCGTGCTGCTCGCCGATGACTTCATGCGGGGGCGGCCGGGCTGCCTCAAGCAGATGGTCGACGCCTATGAGAGGGTTGGCGGCAATCTGATCTGCGCCGAGATCGTGCCGGACGAGCAGACGCATCGCTATGGCATCATCACGCCGGGCGAGCGCGACGGCACGCTCACGCAAGTTAAGGGGCTGGTCGAGAAGCCGGCGCCGGGCACGGCACCATCCAACCTTTCGGTGATCGGCCGCTACATCCTTCAGCCGGAGGTGATGCGCGTGCTCGAGGGTCAGGAGAAGGGCGCGGGTGGCGAGATCCAGCTCACCGACGCGATGGCGCGGATGATCGGCGACCAACCGTTCCACGGCGTCACCTTCCAGGGCATCCGCTACGATTGCGGCGACAAGGCCGGCTTTCTCCACGCCAATCTGGCGGTCGCGCTCGACCGCGAGGACCTGGCCGAGGACGTCGAGCTGTTCGCGAGCGAGCTGCTCGCCGCCCGGGCGCCGCGCCGCGCGGCCTGAGCCGCGATACCTGCAACACGCATCCATCAGTAAAGGAGTAACGGCATGCGCATCGTCATGATCGGGTCGGGCTATGTTGGCCTCGTCTCGGGCGCCTGCTTCGCGGATTTCGGCCATCAGGTCGTCTGCGTCGACAAGGACGCGACCAAGATCGCGCGGCTCAAGGCCGGCGAGATCCCGATCTACGAGCCCGGGCTCGACGATCTCGTCGCGCGCAACGTAGCGGCCGGCCGGCTGTCCTTCTCGACCGAGCTCGCCGGCCCGGTGAGCGAGGCCGAAGTCGTATTCATCGCAGTGGGCACGCCCGCGCGCCGCGGCGACGGCCATGCCGACCTTTCCTACGTCCACGCCGCCGCCGCCGAGATGGCGCCGGTGCTCAGCGGCTTCACCGTGGTCGTCACCAAGTCGACCGTGCCGGTGGGCACCGGCGACGAAGTCGAGCGGATCATCCGGGAAGCCAATCCCCAGGCGGACTTCGCCGTGGCCTCCAACCCCGAGTTCCTGCGCGAAGGTGCGGCGATCGAGGATTTCAAGCGGCCCGACCGCATCGTCATCGGTATCGAGGACGACCGCGCGCGCCCGGTGATGGAGGAAGTCTATCGCCCGCTCTACCTCAACCAGTCGCCGATCCTGTTCACCGGGCGACGGACGAGCGAGCTGATCAAATATGC
>DATLJJ010000438.1:0-6611 GCA_035538975.1 Sphingomonas sp.
CTCGTTCCTGACTCTGGCCTTCCTCATCGCCACGCCCGCCGCCGCGCAGGTGCGCGCGGTGCCCGAGCAGCCGGCCTCCGAGAAGGAAGCGCTGCGTGGCGTCGAAGTCTTCCTCGTCAACGAGGGCGAAGCGCCGGTCGCCGACGCCGGTCCGCGCCAGATCGAAGTCACGGCCATCGACGGAACGAGGCTGCTGCTCGAACGCACGCCTGGCCCCACGCGCACGATCGCGCCCGGCGGTTTCGTCAAGGCGCGCTACGTACCGGTCGGCGTCGCGCAGGTGGCCGTGCCTCCGTCGGAGCAGCACCCCGCAGCGAAGATCCCCGCCGAAGAAGTCGTGGTCCAGAGCTCCACCGGCGCCTCCTCGGCTTTCACCGACCGCTTCGAACCGCACGAACCGATCTACGGAGCGTTCGGCGCGGGCGAGGCGGGCGCCAAGTTGCAGATGAGCTTCGCCTTCCGCCCGTTCGCCGAGGATGCGCCGCTCAAGTTGGGAAATCTGCGCTTCGCCTATACCCAGACGATGTTCTGGGCGATCGATCAGCCTTCGGGACCGTTTCGGGCGACCACCTATAGCCCCGAAGTCTACGCCGATATTCCGTTCGACGAGACCACCAGGGTCGCGGTCGGCTGGCGGCACGACTCCAACGGGCGGGGCGGGCTTGAGTCGATCGACGTCAACCGCATCTTCGCGCGCGCCGAGAAGAGCTTCGACCTGGGAGGGGACTGGCGACTCGATCTCGCACCCCAAGCCTGGTTCTACATCGCACATGCAAGCACCGCGCCCGACGTGAAGGACTATTTCGGCTACACAGGACTCACTGCGGCGATCCAGCAGAAGGACGGGATCAAGCTCTCGATCACGGGTCGCGGCAATTTCGAGACGCGACGCGGCGCGGCCGAACTATTTGTCTCCTATCCGCTCGCGCCCATCGGCGGTGGCATGGGCTTCTATGTCTTCGGCCAGGCTTTCACCGGGCACGGCGAGGCGCTCGACGACTATCGTGCGGACACCACCCGCGCCCGAATCGGCATCGCGCTCACCCGCTAGCCTCACGGCATCCTTGGGCGTAGGATGGCGCGTCTTCTGGGGAGAATGCCGATGCGCGCCCGCCTGCTCCTTGCCGCCCTTGCCCTTTCGCTCGGGATGCCCGCCACTGCGGCGCTCGCACCCGGCGCACAGGCGCCCGATTTCACAGCCAACGGCGCAATGGCCGGCAAGCCGATCAGCGTGCATCTCAAGGAGGCCCTCAAGAAGGGGCCGGTCGTCCTCTATTTCTTCCCGGCCGCCTTCACCAAGGGCTGTAACATCGAAGCCGCAGCTTTCGCCGCGGCTCTGCCGGACTTCCAGAAAGCGGGCGCGACGGTGATCGGCATGACTGCCGGCAACGTCGACCAGCTCCAGCGCTTCTCGAGCGAGCATTGCGCGGGCAAGTTCGCCGTAGCGGCCGCAAGCCCGGAGGTGATCAAGGGGTATGACGTGCTGCTCAAGAAACCCGACGGCACCGCCACCAACGTCACCAGCCGCACCAGCTTCGTGATCGCCCCCAACGGCCGCGTCCTGTTTGCACACACCGACATGAGTCCCGGCGACCACATCCGCATGACGCTCGACGCCGTGCGCAAATATCGCGGACGGAAAGGCTGAGCCCCGGAATTCGCCGCGCCGCCTCGATTTGCTCACCCAATGTTAGCAGTTGCTCGCTAAGCCGTTGTCAGGACACGGGCGGCAGGGCCGCGAGCGTTGATGAAGATCGATAGAGGTAGATGGGCTATGGCCGGGGCGAGGGCCGTCAGGTGGGCGAGCGGAGATGATTCCGCACGTCACCTGTACGACCGCATCGGAAAATTCCTGTTCGACCAGCGGCTGGATGTGAATCCGGCCAATTTCGCCTTTGCGTATAATCTGCTCGCCGACCCCGACGGCCCCCTCGCGCGCGCGGTACAGGCGCTTACCGATGGCGGCGTGCGGCTAACCCAGCGCGACATCGAAACCCTCGGATGCGAGATCCAGCCCGCGCCCGGAACCCAGACAGCAGCCAAGCGCGCCGAAGGGCTGGTCGCGCAGACCCAGATGCAGGTCGAGGGATTCGCCGACATGGTGACCGCGATGCGTGCCGAGACCGAAGGCTTCGGCCGCGATCTCGAAGCGAGCGCCGCGGCCATCTCGCGCTCGGCGGGCAAGGGCTCGGCCGCCGTGGTGGTCGACGAAGTCGCGGGTATCACCGCAGCGATGCTCCGGCGCGTCCGCACTGCCGAAGCGCGGCTGGAGTCGGCTACACGCGAAGCCAGCGAGTTGCGCAAGAAGCTCGAGGAAGCACGCGACAACGCGCGGCGCGATCCGCTTACCGATCTTCCCAATCGTCGCGCATTTGAGGAAGCCTTTGCGGCCCAGGCCGCGGCGGGGGAGCGACTTTGCGTTGCGGTTTGCGATGTCGACCATTTCAAGTCGGTCAACGATCGCTTCGGCCATGCCGTGGGCGACCGCGTGCTCAAGGCGATCGGCGAGGCGTTGAGCGGGGCCTGCTCGGGCCACCTCGTCGCGCGCTATGGCGGCGAGGAATTCGCAGTGCTCTTCTCGGGCGTGTCGATCGACGCGGCCCGCCGCACGCTCGACGCGGCGCGCGCTACCGTCTCCACCAAGCGCTATCGGCTGCGCGAGAGCGACGAGCCGCTGGGCGAGATCACTTTCTCTGCCGGGCTGACCGCGGCGCATGGCGACGACTATAACAGCGTCTACCAGCGCGCCGACCGGCTGCTCTATGCCGCCAAGACCGCCGGACGGAACTGCCTGCACGTCGGGTGACCGATTCCGGACGCCAGTGTCCGCTTTCGTTTGGGAATTTACGCCAATTAGAGGCGTGAATTTTCCCAACTCGCGACAGCTCGCGCCACCAGTTTGCGCAATTTCAATAACTTAGAAAATTGGCACACCCCTTGCGAAACATCCTGCATCGGCCGCCGGATGGTCCGGCCGGCCGGGAAGACCAGGGAGTGTTACCAATGACTGCTCGTCTCGACTCGATCCAGCGTTCGGTTGCCGTGCTCGGCGCCGTGTTCCTCACCACTGCAATGGTGTTCTTCTCCACCCCCGTCGTTCCGATCGCGTGATGCGGGCGCAGGACAAGGACAGGATAGGAATGGCCATCGGCCTGATGGCGGGACTGGCGCTCTCCGCGCTCGCCATCGCAACCGTCACAGCCGGCGGCGCGCAGGGTTCCAGCCTGATCGGCTGAACCCGCCGCCGCGGCGGCGACCAGCGGAACCCCAGGCGTTCCGCACCGGTTTCTCCGGGCAAGACCTCTGCATGAGAGTGAGCCCGATGAGCGAGACCGAAACCGTCGAAATGATCCACGAGGATGCGCTGCCCGGACACGAGAGCGCGCTCGAGCCCAAGCCCGACTGGGAGCCGCGCTACCCCGGCTCCGGCCGGCTCAAGGACAAGGTCGCCATCGTCACCGGCGCAGACAGCGGCATCGGCCGTGCGGTCGCCGCGCTGTTCGCCCGCGAGGGCGCCGACGTCGCGATCCTCTATCTGTGCGAGCATGACGACGCCGCCAAGACAGCCGAGATCGTTCGCAGCGAGGGACGCGAGGCGCTCACCATCGCGGGCGATCTGGGCGAGAAGGATTTCTGCGAGCGCGCCGTCGCGCAGGTGATCGAGAAATTCGGCAGACTCGACGTTCTGGTGAACAATGCCGGCGAGCAGCATCCCGACAAGGACATCACCGGAATCACCGAGCAGCAGCTCAAGCGCACCTTCCAGACCAACATCTTCTCGATGTTCTTCCTGGTGCAGGCGGCGATGCCGCACCTCAAGGCAGGGGCATCGATCGTCAACTGCACCTCGGTGACCATGTACCAGGGCTCGAAGGAGCTACTCGACTATTCGAGCACCAAGGGGGCGATCACTGCCTTCACGCGCAGCCTTTCGGAGAATCTGGTCGAGAAGGGCATCCGCGTGAATGCCGTCGCGCCGGGCCCGATCTGGACCCCGCTCAACCCGATGGGCGGCGCGAGCCCCGAAAAGCTGGAGAATTTCGGCGAGAACACGCCGATGGGCCGCCCTGGCCAGCCCAACGAAGTCGCGCCGAGCTTCCTGTTCCTCGCCTGCGAGGACGCGAGCTACATGTCGGGGCAGGTGCTGCACCCGAATGGAGGCACGGTGGTCAACGGCTGAGGGCGAGCCAGCCAATCCTCCCCGTCGAAGCGCGCCGAAGGGACGAATTGAACGGGGCGGCGGGGGTTCCTCCCCCTGGCGGGGGAGGATTGCATTTATTCGGCTCGGAGGCCCTGGCGCCGCAGTACCCAGTCGATCCCGCCTTCCAGGTGCTGGAGGAACCAGGGTTCGGCGAAGCTCTCGGGAGTGTGCCCCATCGCCGTGTAGAAGACGCGCCCGCCTTCGAATTCATGCGCCCAGGCCATCGGCTTGGGGCCGGTTTCCTCCTCGCCGATCGAGGCGGGATCGAGCGTAGCGATGACGGGGGCGGTGGGCTGGCTCTCGAAATAATACCATTCGTCGGTGCGCCGCCGGGGTGAGGCGAGGCCCCGCGCGGCGGGATGGCGCGGCTCGGCGAGCGTCACCACGCCGCCGGGCGTTCCCTTGGGATGATGCTGGAACCAGCCGCCGATCATTCGCCCGTACCACGGCCAGTGATAGTGCGAGTCCGACGCCGCATGGATGCCGACGATGCCGCCGCCGCGGTGGACGAAGTCCTGCAGCGCCGTACGCCGTTCCCCGACGAACCATTCGCTCGCGGGATCGTTGCGGCGCGTGGTGTTGCTCACCAGCACGATCGCCTGGAAGCCGCGCAACCCATCGGTGCTGAACACTGCGGGGTCCGCGCTGGCGACGACGTCGAACCCGCGCCGCTTGCCCATCGCCTCCAGCGCCGCGACGCCCGCCTCGATCGAGGCGTGCCGGAAACCGGTCGAATACGAAAAGACGAGAAGGCGCGGCTTGGACGCGGGAGGCGCGCTCGCCGCCGAGGCGGCAAGGCCGAGCATGGCCGACAGCAGAAACAACAGACGCACGACGGCCTTGGGCATGGATCGTCCCTCCCCTCACTCGATTTGGGTGAAGGTTAGCACGCTCTCGCTACCCGGAAAGCCCCCGCTCGATCGCCACCGTTCCGGCTTCCATCCGCGCGTCGATAAAGGGCGCGAGATCGTCGGGGAGGACGTCGGTGACCCAGTCGATCCTGCTCGATCCCGCATCGATCGCCACCACCTGCATCGCCGCATGGTGGTATGTTGGCTTGCCGCCGACCACGGCGTAGCTCAGCCGCCGGCGCGCATCGTCGCACGAGACCAGCATCTCGCGCACCGAGCCGCCATCGGCGAAATGGACGATCCGGTCGCCCTCGACGATCTCGCATGCTGTGACGAAGCCGGGGGCGAGTGCGACCGGATCGTCGAAGCGACGCACCAGAGCCCAGGCCCGGTCGGCGCTCGCCGGCACCGTCACCGATTTGAATATCGCAGCCATGCTAGACGCTCGCCACACCCACGGCGGGGCCGGCCATCGCCTCCTCACCGCGCGAATAGATGCCGGTGAGCAGGCCGGCGGCCAGCACGCGTCCCGCCATCGCCTTGAGCATCTCGCCACGTCCGGGTGTGTCGCCGACCTCTGGCCCCGGGCCCAGTGCGAAGAGCTGGAAGGCATAATGATGCGGGCCGTGGCCAGTCGGGGGATCGGGGGGTAGCCAGCCTTCGCTGAGGAACGAGTTGCGGCCGACGTCGCTGCCGGTGATCCCGCCGGCGCCATCGGGGCCGATCGCCCCTTCACGAAGCTCGCCTTCGTGCGGCGGCAGGTTCCACACCAGCGCATGAACCAGCGGCTGGGGCGCGGGCGCGTCGGGATCCTCGACGATCAATGCAAGCCGCTCGGTGCTTTCGGGGACGCCCGTCCAGAAGAGCGGCGGCGAGACGCCCTCACCGTCTGCAGTGAAGCGCTCTGGCATGCGCGCGCCGTTGGCGAAAGCCGGGCTCGCCACGTGCAGCGCCTCGAACGCGCCCAGATCCGACTGGGCTATCGCCAGCTTGCCCGCGCCCGCACGCAATCCCTTGAGCGCGCTGCCGAGCCAGTGCGGAACATGTTCGAGCATGGCCGTCTCCGAACGTACCGCGGACCAAACTGGCGGGGCCGGAGAGCGTTCCTCGCCATGGCGCATCGGCACCGGTCGCAAGGATCCGGGCCATGGACTCACAATCGCGGACGAACGAGGCCGGGAGGAAGCGGCCGTTCCGCTTTCAGGCTTCAGCCCATCAGGTTATGATCGTGCATGCCCACCCCGGCTCAAGCTCTGGTCCAGCTCCGCGTGATCATAGATTCGCCCGTAGTCGGCGTGCCTTACAGTCTGCAGGCAAAGGACGAGAAGCCGCTGGATCCGAAATCATCGCGCGAGGGCGAGCCGCTCGCGTTCGATTTTTCGGTCCGGGTAGGTCCCGGCCCCAAATTCTTCGGCGATCAGGTGCGCCGCGAAGGCCCGGAGCGGCGGTTCGTGTATATTCGAGTCGGCCAACTTGCCGGCGACCCTGCGTCACCTTGGTCCCGCCGGATCAAGATCGACATCCACGACATCGATGAAGACCTTCTCGATCGCGCAGCC
>DATLJJ010000439.1:0-1714 GCA_035538975.1 Sphingomonas sp.
AGTCGAGCTTCTCGGCGGCGGCGTAGCGGTCCCAGGCCTCGCGGGTATGGAAGCCGCCGTTGCCCAGGTTCCAGGCTGAGCCCGAGTAGTAGACGAAGGGCTTGCCCGGCGTGACCTTGAGCAGCACGAGATGATTGTCCGCGTCCTGCCGGATTTCGGCGATCATCGCGGGATCGACGCGCAGCGCCACTGCCATCCGGCCGTGATCCGCGTTTTGCGGCCCCCACCAGGAGAGCAGCCCCCGCGCGCGATCGACGGTCAGCTCGCCGCCGTCGCCGGTGGTGCGCTTGCCGATGCCGATGCCGACCAGCAGCCCGCCGGGCTTGTCCGAGCGGATCGTCGATACCATGCGCGTGAAATGCGTGCCGAGCGGCAGGGTGAACCGGCGCGTCTCCCACACTTTCCGGTCCACATCGACCGGCCAGGGGGCGTATTCGACCTGGAAGTCCGCCACGTCGGGGCCGTTCTTCAGGATCCGGTAGCTGCGGTAGTTGCGGCTGGTCCACACCTTGTTGTCGAACCAGATTCCGAGACCGCCGGCGCCGCGGCCGCTGCCGACGTTGTAGAAGTCGAGCCCTTCGCCATGATAGCCGTGCTGGTCGCCGCTGCGCAGCTGGCGGTCCATGAACGGCCAGGCAACGTTCTTGCCCCAGCTGTCGATGCCCGATCCCGAGGGCGGCTCATACGCTTCGAGCGCGCGCCCGTAGATGCGGTGCGCGGTCTTGTCGTTCTCCCACAGGAGATCGTCGTAGCGATAATCGGCGAGCATCACCGTCGCCCTGGGCGTCTTGTCCGGCGCGGGCGGCAGGGGCTTGTCGATGGCTGGCATCTGCCCGGGCTTCGGAGCGTCCTGCGCGAGCGCAGTACCGGCGAGCAGAGCGGCGGCGGCCATTGCGTAGAGACGTGCGCTCACATCAAATCTCCTGCGGCTGCGGGTTTGGCGCGGTCGGCTGTGGTGCCATCGCCCGCGAAGGGTCGGAGGGTGAAGCCGTAACGGAGCGGCTTCAGCGGCACGCGATATTGCGGCAGCGGGCGCCCGCCGGCGTCCCAGGCATTGTCCCCGCCCACGCCGGACTGGATCGCGTCGATCATCAGCGAACCCTCGCCATGCGGCACGATGTCGGTGCTTCGCCGCGTGCCCGGCGGGCGGCGCGAGAGATCGTCATAGGGGAATGCGAGCGCGTTCATCGAGAGCGGCGCATCGCCCTCGATCCGCACTCCGCCGCGGCCGGGCTGGAGCAGCTCCATCCAGCGCACGTCGACCTTGTTGCCCGTCTCCTGCGGGCGCATGTAGTCGTGGTTCTGGTCGGCGATTTTGCCCCGCCACAGGCCAAGCGCTGCGCCGGTCTTGCGGTCCTGATAGCTTTCGTGCGGTCCGCGGCCGTACCATTCGAGCGTGTCTATGCGCGCGGGCATCGCGAAGGCCAGTCCCACGCGCAGCGGTTCGGGGATGTCGGTCTTGAGCGGAGTGAAGTCGCCCTCGACGCGCACCGAGCCGTCGCCGGCCATGCGGTAGCGCGAAACGAAGGTCGCCGCGCCGTCGCCTACCGAATAGCGCACGGTCACTTCGGCGCCGTCGCCGGTCCGGCGTGCCTCGATGCCCTGGAGGACGCGTTCGGCCGACGCCTGCTTCCAGATGCCGTGCGACTTCTCGAGGCCGGTGCCGATGTCGTTGTCGGTGAGCGCGCGGTAGAAATTGGGTGCGCCGCCCTGG
>DATLJJ010000440.1:0-3061 GCA_035538975.1 Sphingomonas sp.
GCCGAACTCTCGCGCATCCGCCGCGCGCATCCGGCGCTGACGCGCGGGCGGCAGGTGACCCGCGCGGCGGGCGAGAAGCCGGGCCTGTTCGCCGTCTCGCGCTTCGATCCTGCCACGGGCGCCGAATATCTGATCGCCTTCAACAGCGCGCCCGAGCCGTGGAGCGGCAACGTCCAGGTGGAGACCGGCTCCACTGCCTTCGCTTCGCTGGTGGGGCAGTGCCCCGCCGCGACTGCCGTGCCCGGCAGCATCCAGCTTTCCCTTCCGGCCTTCGGCTATGCCGTTTGCGCCACCGGAGTGTCCAAATGAACCGAGTGGTTGCTTACAGTCCGCGTACCCGGGCCCGCGCGTGGTGGCGCGGCGCCGTGATCTACCAGATCTATCCGCGCAGCTTCGCCGATTCGAACGGCGACGGCATCGGCGATCTCGCCGGCATCACGGCGCACCTCGATCATGTCGCCGCGCTCGGCGTCGATTGCGTGTGGCTGTCGCCCTTCTTCACCTCGCCGATGCGCGACTTCGGCTACGACGTGGCCGATTTCTGCGACGTCGATCCGATCTTCGGCAACCTCGCCGACTTCGACGCGCTGATCGCGCGCGCGCATGCGCTGGGGCTCAAGGTCATCATCGACCAGGTCTATTCGCACAGCTCGGACCAGCACCGCTGGTTCCAGGAGAGCCGCGCGAGCCGGACCAATCCCAAGGCCGACTGGTACGTCTGGGCCGACGCCAGGCCGGACGGCTCGCCCCCCAACAACTGGCAGTCGGTGTTCGGCGGTCCGGCCTGGACCTGGGACGCACGCCGCGGCCAATATTATCTGCACAATTTCCTGCGCGAGCAGCCCGATCTCAACTTCCACAACCCCGAGGTGCAGGACGCCGCGCTGGCGGCCGCGCGCTTCTGGCTCGATCGCGGGGTGGACGGCTTCCGGCTCGATGCGATCAACTTCACGATGCACGACCCCGAGCTGCGCGATAACCCGCCGGCGCCCGACAACGGCGTGCCGCGCACGCGGCCGTTCGACTTCCAGCAGCACATCTACAACCAGAGCCACACCGACATCCCGCGCTTTCTTTAGAAGCTGCGCACGCTGGCGGACGGCTATGGCGAGCGCTTCCTGGTGGCCGAGGTCGGCGGGCCCGCGCCCGAGGGCGAGATGCACCTGTTCACCGAAGGCGAGACGCGGCTCAACAGCGCCTATGGCTTCAACTTCCTCTACGCCGAGCGGTTGACGCCGGCGCTGGTGCAGGGCGCAGTGGCGGGCTGGCCCTGCGCGCCCGGGGTGGGCTGGCCGAGCTGGGCGTTCGAGAACCACGACGCCCCACGCGCGATCTCGCGCTGGGTAGCGTCAGAGCAGCGCGACGCCTTTGCGCGCATGAAGATGCTGCTGCTGCTGACGCTGCGCGGCAACGCTTTCCTCTATTACGGCGAGGAACTGGGGCTGACGCAGGTCGAGATCGGCTTCGAGCATCTCCAGGATCCCGAGGCGATCGCCAACTGGCCGCTGACGCTGAGCCGCGACGGCGCGCGGACGCCCATGCCCTGGCGATCGGACGCGGCGCAGCTCGGCTTCACCACCGGCCGGCCGTGGCTGCCGCTGGGGCCCGACCATGGCGCGCTCGCGGTGGATCGCCAGTCGGCGGACGCGGAGTCGCTGCTCAACCTCACCCGCCGGCTGATCGCTTTCCGGCACGCGCACCCGGCGCTGATGGAAGGCGACATCGCCATCCTCCACGCGGACGCGCAGCTCCTCGTCTTCCGCCGAGAGGTCGAGGGCCAGGCGCTGCTCTGTGCCTTCAACATGGGCGACACGCCGGCGGCGCTGCCGATCGCGCTGCAGAAGGGGAGCGTGCTGCAAGCGGTCAACGGCGCGACGGTGGAGCAGCTGCCGCCGTTCGGGGGGATCGTGCTGGGATAGGGGCCTCTCTAATCCCCCCTGGCGGGGCAGGATTTCGATCCATCACCCCGCAAACACCGCCTTCGGAATATGCGTGATCCGGCACGCCAGGTCGGCCTCGCCGCTCGCCACGATATAGTGATCCCCCGCATCCGCGATCCCCGTGGTGAAGACCACGTCGCGGACGTACATCCGGTCCTCGAGCGGGCGGGTCAGTTCCGGGTCGGCCTCGAGCAGCGGGGTGTGCTCGGTGCGGAGCACGCGCGCCGGGTCGTCGCGGTCGAGGATCGACCAATAGGTGCGATAGACACCGACGATCTCCTTGGGCTCGACGCCGTGCCATAGGGTCAGCCAGCCCTGGTCGGTGAGGATCGGGGGCGTGCCGCCGCCCATGCGCGCAGTGGCGATCGTCGTGGCGTGCGGGCGGATGCCGGGCTCGCGATGGGGCTTCCAGTGGAGCGCATCGGGCGAGGTGGCGAGGTTGATCGAGGGACCCGCGCGCCACTCGCTGCCGGGCGGATAGGCGAAATAGAGGTCGCCGAGCGGCCGGGTCTGCGCCCAGTAGCGCCCATCGATCAGGCCCTCGAAAATCAGCATGTCCTTGTTCTGGTGATCGAGGACCACATCCTCGAAGACCCAGTCGAGCCCGTTGGCGGAGCTGTAGAGCGTGGTCGAATGGCGCTCGGGGCTCACCGAGCAGGTCGTCATCAGCCAGCGGTCCCCGACGCGCGAAACGCGGGCGTCCTCCACGCCATAGCATTGGAAGCTCGCCTGCGGGGCGACGGCACGGTCGTAATGGACCGCGACCACTTCCAGCCCGTGCGGTGAGAGCTCCACGGGCAGGATCCACGAGAGCGAGGTGAGCGCCATCACGCGCCATCGCCCGCCGCGGATCAGGAATTTGCGGGGGTCGGCGGTATCGACCAGATCGAGCGGCCATGCGTCGAGCACATAGCGGCCAGCCTTCGGCTGCGACATGCCCCCGGCATGTCGCCGATCCCCTTCGGCTTCCCAGCGAATGGCGTGGACGCTGCCGTCGAAGATCGGCTGGCGCAGCGCCTCGGCGATCCGCACCATCATCAGCAGATTGCCGTCGGGTAGCCGCGTCAGTCCGGGATTGAAGGCGCCGAGCACATAGGTTTCGGCGTTCAGATGGCCGGCGA
>DATLJJ010000441.1:0-1652 GCA_035538975.1 Sphingomonas sp.
ACCCCTTCGGTGGCCGCCTCCTCGGCAGCGCTTTCCAGAGTGTCGTGGCCCGCGCGGTCCCTTGTGCCTGAGAGATTCCGGGGCGGTTGCTCCTTCGGCGGAGGCGGTATCCCGCCCCACTCTCCCTCGCGTACCTATGGCGATTCCTCGCCATCGACGGGAGCGAGCCTTGGCCGGGCGGCGGGACGGAGTCAATCGGGGTTGGGAATTTCCGCTGCGGCGGCCACCTGCCCCGATCCTCCCCCGGAGGGGGAGGGGGACCGCGCACAAAGTGCGTGGTGGAGGGGTAGTTTCAACAAGCGAGATCGCTCGTGGAGAATACCCCTCCACCAGCTTCGCTGGTCCCCCTCCCCCTCCGGGGGAGGATTGAAACGTTCAGCGCGTGGCGTTGTACTTGAGTTGGTCCTCGGTGAGCTGGAAGCCCACCAGCGCCTCGAAGGTGGCGGCTGCGACCGCGCCGCGGACGGCAGGATCGGCCAGCGGATCCATCGCCGCGGCTTCCTCGCCCGCGCGACGGCGGCGCGTAAGGCGCTCGCGCACATCCTTGGGCAGCGTTGCGGCGGCACGGCTGATGCTGGTGCTCGCCTGTCCGCTCGCCTGGGCGCGCAGCTGGCCTTCACCGAACTGCACCGTGACCTGGTGGACGCGCTTGGCGACCACCGCGTTGCCGCCGCGCACCACGGTGATGAAATAGGGGAAGGTAACCGTGCGCGCCGGCCCGGGCTGGGCACGGCGGGCGAGCACGTCGAAGGTCACGTTGGTGACCACCTGGTCGCCCGCGTCCGAGCAGGTCGACTGGACGTTGGTGAGCGCCGCAGTCACGTCGATCGCCGAAGCCTCGCGGCTCGCGGGCGGGTTGAACAGCGTGATGTCGCCCGTGCCCGCGGGAACCGCCACCACCGGACAGGCGGTGCGCACCGCGGTGATGCCGACTCCGCCGCTCGCTTCGATGTCGCCGGTGCGGGAACAGCCGCCGGCAGCCAGGAGGATCAGGGCGGGGACAGCGATTCTGGCGAGGGACACAGGGCACCTTTCATAGACGCGGGCCGCCGCAACGGACGACCCGGAAACGGCGCGCACCATAGGAACCGCCTTTCGCACGCGCAAGCAATCGCGTAGAGCGCCCGCATCATGGCCGAAGCCTCCAAGCCCGCCCTCGAATTGCTGATCGCCGCGCCGCGCGGCTTCTGCGCCGGAGTCGATCGCGCGATCCGCATCGTCGAGCTCGCGATCGAGAAATACGGCGCGCCGGTCTATGTGCGCCACGAGATCGTCCACAACAAATACGTCGTCGACAGCCTGAAGGCGAAGGGCGCGATCTTCGTCGACGAGCTCGATCAGGTGCCCGACGACGTGCCCGTGGTCTTCTCCGCACACGGCGTTCCCAAGGCAGTGCCGGCCAAGGCGGCCGAGCGCGGGCTCGAATATCTCGATGCCACCTGCCCGCTGGTCTCCAAGGTGCATCGGCAGGCCGAAAGACTGGTCGCGGCGGGACGGCACATTCTTTTCATCGGCCACGCCGGCCACCCCGAAGTGATCGGCACCTTCGGACAGGTGCCCGAAGGATCGATGACTCTGGTCGAGACGGTGGCCTGCGCCGAAAAGGTACAGGTGGCCGACCCCGAGAACCTCGCCTTCCTCACCCAGACCAC
>DATLJJ010000442.1:0-1754 GCA_035538975.1 Sphingomonas sp.
CGGTCTTGCCCGTGCCCGTCTGGGCGATGCCGATCAGGTCCTTGCCCATCAGCACCGAAGGGATCGCCTGGCGCTGGCTCGGAGTCGGCTCGGTATAGCCGGCGGTCGTCACCGCGCGCAGAAGGTCGTCAGAAAGGCCGAGATCGGCGAAGCTCATGCAGTTTTCCGGAAAACGGGCGCGGTTTCCCACGCCACCAAAGCCTTCACGCGCTTGCGGATTTGGCGCGCGATGTCAAGCAGGAGTGCGGCTTACTTGGCAGGTTCGAGCGCGACGAGCTGCTCGACTCCGCACGAACGGCCCGACCTCGAGCGAATGAAGTCGCGGCCCGCACACATCTTCTTGTCGCCCGTCGCCTTCATGTAGAAGCCTTGGTAGAAACCGAGCGCCGGACAATTCTTGCCCAGCTTGACGCGCAGCTGCTTGCCGTCCTTCAGCTGCAGGTCGACGCTGTCGAAGCGATTGACGGTGAAGCCGGCGATCCGCTCCATCTTCACACAGTCCCAGCTCTTCTTCTCCGCCAACGCGACCGGCGCGCGGCGGATGATCACCGTGGTGGAAGTGACGCTCATCCGCGGCACGTGCATGATCACGCGCTGTTGCAGCGCGCTCGCCGCCGAATCCCAATCGACCGGGCCCGCCACTGGAGCGGGCGCAGCGAGCAGCAGCAGAAAGCCGGATACGACGGGCAGCGGATTGGGCATTGCGGGCGTTGCTTCTAGGCCACGGGTTTGAACAGTCGATGAACTGGGCTAATTGCCCGCCATCATGACTCCAGCACAATCCCGGCTCGTCGAGCAAGTCCGCGAACGCTTCGGTCCCAAGGTGGCGATCACAGAGGCGGATACGATCGCGCCCTGGCTCACCGATTGGCGCGGCCGCTTCCAGGGGAAGGCGGGGGCGATGTTCGCGCCCGCTACGACCGGGGAAGTCGCGGCGATCGTGCGGCTGGCGAGCGAGGCCGGCGTGTCGCTCGTGCCGCAGGGCGGAAACACCGGCATGGTGGGCGGCGCGACGCCGCCCGCAGACGGGTCGGCGCTGCTGCTCACCACCCGCCGCATGAATCGCATCCGGTCGCTCTCGCCGGAGAGCAACCTCGCGGTCGCCGAGGCCGGAGTGATCCTCGCCGATCTGCGTACCGCGGCGGAGGCGCAGGGGCGTCGCTTCCCGATGGATCTGGGCGCGCGGGGCAGCGCCACCATCGGCGGGCTGGTCTCCACCAACGCCGGCGGCACGCAGGTGCTGCGCTTCGGCACGATGCGCAGCCTCGTTGCCGGAGTCGAGGCAGTGCTCCCCGACGGATCGGTGCACGAGGGCCTCGCCGCGCTCAAGAAGGACAATCGCGGTTACGACCTCAACCAGCTGTTGATCGGCGCGGAGGGCACGTTGGGGATCGTCACCGCAGCGACGCTGCGGCTGGTGCCCGGCCTCGTCTCGCGCGCGGTCGCATGGGTGGGGCTGGAGAGCCCGGCGCAGGCGCTGGCGCTGCTGCGCAAGATGGAGGCGCGGACCCAGGCGATCGAGAGCTTCGAGATCATCCCCGACGCGACGCTACGGCTGGTGCTCGGCCACGTCCCGGGTAGCCGCGCGCCGCTCGAATCGAGTCATGGCTGGCATGTACTGATCGAGGCAGTCTCGACCGATGCCGCGCAAGAGGCGCCCACTGCACTGCTCGAGCGGCTGCTGGGAACCGCGCTCGAGCAGGGATTGGCGGGCGACGCCGTGATCGCGGCGAGCGAGGCGCAGGCCGAGTCGT
>DATLJJ010000443.1:0-2954 GCA_035538975.1 Sphingomonas sp.
CGCCGTGGCGGTCGAGGCGGGGGCGGGCGAGACCGCATCCTTTGCCGATGCCGACTATGCGCAGGCCGGCGCCACGCTCGGCACCCGCGCAGAAGCGTTGGCGGATGCCGATATCGTGCTCGGTGTGCAGGGACCCGATCCCGATTCGCTGCCCGGGCTCAAATCGGGCGCCTGGATCGTCGCGAGCCTCAATCCTTTCGGGGAGCGCGCGCGGGTCGACCGCTATGCGGCGCTCGGCGCCGAGGCGCTGGCGATGGAATTCATGCCGCGAATCACGCGCGCGCAGTCGATGGACATATTGTCCTCGCAGTCGAACCTCGCCGGCTACAAGGCGGTGCTCGACGCGGCGGCCGAATATGGCCGCGCCTTCCCGATGATGATGACGGCGGCGGGCACGGTGAGTGCTGCCAAGGTGTTCGTGATGGGCGTGGGCGTCGCCGGGCTCCAGGCGATCGCTACCGCGCGTCGCCTCGGCGCGCAGGTATCGGCGACCGACGTGCGCGCGGCGACGAAGGAGCAGATCCTGTCGCTCGGCGCCAAGCCCATCTTCGTCGAGAAGGTGCAGGGCATCGAAGGCGAAGGCACCGGCGGCTATGCGACCGAGATGAGCGACGAATACAAGGCGGCGCAGGCCGAGCTCGTCTCTTCGCACATCGCCAAGCAGGACATCGTCATCACCACCGCGCTGATCCCGGGCCGCCCGGCGCCGCGGCTGATCAGCGACGCTCAGATCGCGAGCATGAAGCCGGGCAGCGTGATCGTCGATCTCGCGGTCGAGGCCGGCGGCAATGTCGAGGGCGCGGTCGCGGGCGAAGTGGTGACGCTCCACGGCGTGAAGATCGCGGGGCACCGCAACGTGCCGTCGCGCCTGGCCGCCGACAGCTCCGCGCTGTTCTCACGCAATCTCTACAACTTCCTCTCGGCCTTCTGGGACAAGGAGCAGGGCAGGCCCGTGCTCGATGAGGAGATCGGCAACGCGATCCGTCTGACCCAGGGCGGCAAAATAGTCAGCGAGAGGCTGCTCGGCTGACGGCGCAAAAAGGGGGCGCCTGGTAATGGATTTCATTTCGATCCTCTCGATCTTCGTGCTGGCGTGCTTCGTCGGCTATTATGTCGTCTGGTCGGTCACGCCGGCGCTGCACACGCCGCTGATGGCGGTGACCAACGCGATCTCCTCGGTGATCGTCGTGGGCGCGCTGATCGCGTCGATGGCCGCGGGCGCCGAGATCGCGAAGTGGCTCGGGCTGGTCGCGGTGGCCTTCGCCAGCGTGAACATCTTCGGCGGGTTCGCCGTCACCGAGCGCATGCTCGCCATGTACAAGAAGAAGGGCTGAGCAGATGCTGTATACGCTGTTCGCCCTCGGCCGCACGTGCGTCGAGCCGGTGATGAGCTGCCTCTACATGGCCAGCGACGGCCTTGGTGGTGCAACGGATCAGCATGCCGGCAACAGTTCCTGGGTCGCGCTCGCCTATCTGGTGGCGGGCGTCTGCTTCATCCTCGCGCTGCGTGGGCTTTCGAGCCCGTCGACCAGCCGCCGGGGCAACCGGCTGGGCATGATCGGCATGGCGATCGCAGTGATCACCACGCTGATCACGCACGAGATCGCCAGCCCCATCGAGCTCGGTGCCGCCATCGTCGTCGGCGGCGCGATCGGCTGGGTGACTGCGCGCCGGATCGCGATGACCGCGATGCCGCAGCTGGTCGCGGCCTTCCACAGCCTCGTCGGCATGGCCGCGGTGCTGGTCGCAGCCGCCGCCTTCCTCAATCCGCTGGCTTTCGGCATCGGCGATATGGTGGTGCCGCTGATCGGCGAGCCTTTCGTCGCGATCCGGCAGGTCAGCCGCATCGAAATGGGGCTGGGCGTGGCGATCGGCGCGATCACCTTCTCGGGATCGGTGATCGCCTTCCTCAAATTGAACGGCAACATGAGCGGGAAGCCGATCCTGCTGCCGGGGCGGCACGTCATCAATCTGGGCGTGCTCGCGGGCATCCTGGGGCTGATCGCCTATTTCACGCAGGACCAGAGCCCGTGGATCTTCTGGACCGTGACGGCGCTGAGCTTTGCGATCGGGTTCCTGCTGATCATTCCGATCGGCGGCGCGGACATGCCGGTCGTCGTGTCGATGCTCAACAGCTATTCGGGCTGGGCCGCGGCGGCGATGGGGTTCACGCTCCACAACACCGCGATGATCATCACCGGCGCGTTGGTCGGCTCGTCGGGTGCGATCCTGAGCTACATCATGTGCCGCGCCATGAACCGCAGCTTCATCAGCGTGATCGCGGGCGGCTTCGGCGGCGACAGCGGCGGAGCGGCGGCGGGCGGTGCGGCGATCGACCGGCCGTGGAAGCGCGGCTCGGCCGAGGATGCGGCCTTCCTGATGCAGCAGGCCGAGCAGGTGATCATCGTGCCCGGCTATGGCATGGCGGTCGCGCAGGCGCAGCACGTGCTCCGCGAGATGGGGGACAAGCTCAAGGAGCATGGCGTCCGCGTCAAATATGCGATCCACCCCGTGGCGGGCCGTATGCCGGGGCACATGAACGTGCTGCTCGCCGAAGCGAACGTGCCCTATGACGAGGTGTTCGAGCTCGAGGACATCAACTCCGAGTTCGCGCAGACCGACGTGGCCTTCGTGATCGGCGCCAACGACGTCACCAACCCGGCGGCCAAGACCGACAAGAGCTCGCCGATCTACGGCATGCCCGTGCTCGACGTGGAGAAGGCCAAGACGGTGCTGTTCATCAAGCGGTCGATGGGCGGCGTCGGCTATGCCGGCGTGGACAACGAGCTCTTCTACCGCGACAACACGATGATGCTCCTCGCCGACGCCAAGAAGATGGTCGAGGAGATCGTCAAGGCGCTCGACTAGGGGCCGGAAAGCCCCTCCGCGAGCTGACAGGAGGAGGGGCCAATGGCGGACATGGGCGCGATCATCGGAGGCGGCTTCCGGCTGAT
>DATLJJ010000444.1:0-9093 GCA_035538975.1 Sphingomonas sp.
CGGAAGCGAGGCAGCCATGGAGGAGAGCCGGGATCCCGATGCCTTGTGAAGAAGCGCCACAGCTGCGTCGAGTAGGGCGGCCCCGCCCATAGCGCCCCGTTGATCGAACCGCCAAGCATCGCCGCGAACCCGGTCGATTCCGTAGAGCTGTTGGCACCGAGGCTAAGACCGTAGAGGTAGAGCTTGGGCCGATGCTCCGGGGGCAATCCGGCCCAAAATGCGTGAATCTCCTCGAAGAGGGCCCGCGCTGCATCAAAACCATATTGCGAGCCGGAAAGGTGATTAAGCCAGCTTCCGACATAGGAATATTGCACCGCGACGCTCGCGACGTCACCGCTGTGCAGATATTCGACGCTGTCCAGCGCAGACTCGTCGATCCACCCGGTGCCAGTGGGCGTCACCACGATCACCGCCGATCGTTCAAACCCACCCACCCGCTTCAGTTCCTCCAGTGCGAGCCTGGCGCGGGACTGCACGGTATCTGCCGATCGCAGTCCCACATACACGCGAACCGGCTCCAGCGCTTCCCTGCCCGAGAACGCGCTGATTTCCGCTCGGGTCGGGCCTGCGACGATGAACTGGCGTCCCCGTCTCCCCAGTTCGTCCCACGACAGCAACGAGGCATGACTTCCGGCTTTGAGGGGATCGGTCGGCTGTGCGAACTCGGGTTCGATGAGGCTGTCGCGCTCTTCATAACCGGCATTCATGACGCGCAATGCAGTGTCGACCAACACGCCGCTGATGATCGACCAGAACAGAGCTGCGGTAGCCAGAAGGCCAACGACGTTGGCAGCCCAACCCGGCAAAAATCGCCGCGCCGCTGCAGCCGCAAAGCGGACCGCGAACCCAAAAGAACGTGCCACCGCCAGCAGGACCACGAACAACGCCATGGCGACCAACGTGGCTCTCAATGTATACAGGCTGTTGAGCGGCGGGAGTTCCATCAACACGCGGACGGAATTCTGCCATCCTACCGCCTTTCCGAGCGCGGAAACAACGATCACGGCGCAGACGACCGCGGCAGCAAGACGGGCCGCTCGCCCAAATGCTTCTCCTGGCTTGGGGATCGGGATCCAGACGAACAACCACTCCGCGAATGCGCCGATAGCATATCCGATGGTGATCGAGAGTCCCGAGACGAGGCCTTGCGTCCCCCAGTGCCGGGGGACCAGCGACGGCGTCAAGGAGGCGGCAAAAAGTAGCGCTCCCACGAGCAAGCCCGGCACGGAAACTCGATGCCATCGCGATACCTTCCCCCCCACGCGATGCAGCACGCGCCAGCGGCGAAGCGCGCTCCCCAACGCGCGGTCTGATACCGGTTGCGCCATTTCCTTCCAGTAGCACACGACGTTGATGCGTGCGCTACCCGCAGCTGCGCCCGGGCGTACCCTCAGATCGCCTTCGCAAACTCCCAGAAGCCCTCGCCCGGCGCCACGCCCAGCCCCGGCCCCTCCGGCAGTCGATACGCCCCCGCCTCGCACGCCAGCGTGCCGTCGAGCAGCTTCGCGTTCCGGTCGAAGATCGAGTGCTGATATTCGTGCATCGGCAGGTCGAGGATCGCGGCCGAGGCCTGGAGGCTGGCGGCGAGGAAGATGCCCGTGCCGATCGTCGCGTGCGGGATCGTCGGGATATGGTGCGCGCCGGCGAGTTGGGCGATGCGCATGAACTGGGTGATGCCGGTGTGGCCCATCTCGGGCTGGACGATCGCGACGGCGCCCGCGGTCAGCCGCGGCTCGGCGTCATAGGCGGTGCGCCATTCCTCGCCGGCGGCGATCGGCGTGGTCACCGAGCGCGCGACATGGGCGAGGCCGGCGACGTCCTCGGTCTTCACCGGCGCCTCGGCGAAGGCGAGGTCGTGGCGCTCGAGCCGGCGGATGAGCTGGGCGGCGTCGCCCCGGCCGTGCATCCAGTGGAAGTCGACCATCAGCTTCGCGGCCGGCCCCAGCGCCTCGCGCAGCGCGCCGAGTTCGCGGTCGAGCCCGTCCCAGCTCACCGCGGCGGCGATCTTGAAGGCCGTGAAGCCTTGGTCGGCGAAGCTTTTCGCCAGCGCCACGCGCTCGTCGAGCGTCGCGCGCGGCAGGCCGGAAATATAGGCGGGGATCGACTGGCGCCGCTCGCCGCCCAGCAGCTTGCGAATCGGCAGGCCGGCGATGCGGCCGCAAATGTCCCACAGCGCGATGTCCACTGCCGCGACCGCGTCGAGGTAGAAGCCGCCGCCATAGCCGCGCACGCGGAGGATGTCGTAGAGGTCCTCCCACAGCACTGCCACGTCGAACGGGTCGCGGCCGGTGACGATCGGCGCGATCAGGTCGTCGATGAAGGTGCCGATGACCTCGGGCGCAGTGAGCCCATAGGTCTCGCCCCAGCCGACCACGCCGTCGCGCGTGGTGACGCGCACCACGACCGAGCGGTCCTGCGTCGGATAGATCGTCCGGTTGGACTTACGGACGAAATAGCCGCGTGCATTGACTTCCTCGCCCGCGCCGAGCGGCCCCAGATAGGGGGTATCGCGCGGGATGGTGACCACGAAGGTCTCGATGCGCTCGATCCGGTCGTCCATCGCAAGCTCTCCTGGCTCAGCCGGCGCGACGTTGAGCGGTGCCGTCCACCGGCGTCAACAGGTCGGCAAGGCCGTCGAGCAGCTCGCCGAGCTCGCGCTGGTCGTGGCGGTCGAGCGCGGGCCCGGGCGCGCGGACATAGGCGCTTTCGATCAGGCCGCGGCGGCGCAGCACTTCCTTGGTCAGGCGCCAGCGGAAGATCGCCTGCATGGTGAGCAGCGGCAGCGTGCGCTCGAACAGCCAGCGGACGCGGCCCCATTCGCCCGCGCGGTTCGCCGCGACGAGCTGGACATGCAGGTCGGCGATCTCGACCGCGGGCATGGTGCCGATCGCGCCGCGCGCCAGCTCGTCGGTGATGTAGCGCCCGCCGGCGCCGCCGAACACGCCGTCGAGCAGCCCCGCGCCCTGCTCGCGCAGCACGGTGATGCGCTGGCCGCAGGGCATGGTCTCTTCCTTGACGTATCGGATGCCGGGCGCGGCGCGGACGACGTCGAGCACGGACTCGGGCGAGAGGCCCAGCCCCATGGGCGAGGGCGCGTTCTGGAGCATGATCGGCACGTCGGCGACCGCGGCGAGGCGGCGGTAGAAGCCGGCGAGGCCCTCCACGTCGTCGGCATAGCGGGCGGGCGTCACCACCATGACTGCGCGCGCGCCGGCCTGGGCGGCGGCGGCCATCACGGCCTCGCTCTCGGCGTCGGTCTTGCCGCCGGCGCCGCAGACGAAGGCGGCGCGGCCCGCGGCGCGCTCGCCGATCAGCGCGATCAGCTGGAGGCGCTCGTCGAGCGTCAGATGGTCATATTCGCTGGCGAGGCCCGGGAAGACGACGCCGTCGACGCCGCAGCCGATCGCCCAGTCGGCGACGGCGCGCACGCCGGCTTCGTCGATCGCGCCGCCCTCGGTGAAGATGGTCGGCAGGACCGGAAAAGCGCCGTTGATCGTCGACATGTTCATCCCCTTGTCACGCACGCCGTCACGGCGCGGGGATGTACAACCACAAAGTTGCTAAGTTAGCAATATGAATGTTTCTACCACCGCAACAGCGGTGGCTCATTCGGCGATCTTGGCCGCCGCCTGGCGCAGTGCCGCGACGATCTCGGACGTGGCTTCCTCGGGGATCCACCCGGACATGCCGATCGCTGCGAAGGCGGGATCGGAGACGCCGATCGCAATGGTGTGCCGGTCCTGGTTCTCGCCCACGCGGACGCGGGCGTATCCGTTGGCGCGGGTCTCGGCCAGGGTGGTGAGCAGCGCGTCGACACCGTCCGGGTAGCCGGGCACGTCCTCGCCCTCGTAGAGCTCGATGACATGCGCGTCGTCGAGTTCGGCGAGCAGCGCGACGCCGATGCCGTTCTCGCTCGCGGGGAGCAGGCCGATGCGGCCGAGCGCCTGCGCGGTCTCCATGCCGGGGGGCGCGTGGAAGAGATAGCTGACGTCGTGGTTCCACAGCACGCCCATCGCGATGGTCAGCTCGAAGCGGCGCAATTCCTCGAGCGCGGGCATGGCGTTCTGGACGAAGCGCGACGCGAAAAGGCTTTGTGCGGCAAGCACATGCATGCCGGGGCCGGCGGTGTATTTGCGGTTTGCCGTCTGGCGGGCGATGCCGAGATAGGCG
Organism: Sphingomonas sp.; assembly: GCA_035538975.1. Taxonomy (GTDB): domain Bacteria; phylum Pseudomonadota; class Alphaproteobacteria; order Sphingomonadales; family Sphingomonadaceae; genus Sphingomonas. Next base: position 4,171 of record DATLJJ010000444.1, read on the forward strand.
AGCGTCTTGAGCAGGCGGTTGACCCGCGTCGGATTGAAGCCGAGCTTGCGCGCCAGCTCGCGGTTTCCGATCGGTTCGGGCGAGACCGCGAGCGCCTGTAGCGTGGCGATGCCGTCGATCAGGCTCTGGTTGGGCTGGGCATTGGGTTTTGGCCGCACGCGCGCGCATCCTCCGTTTGTCGCACGACAGACATGATCCAACCGACTGCCGAGTGCAATCGGCTATGAAAGCTGGCGATTGACTTGTCGCTAAGTTCGCAACATTTTGCCGGCAAATCTCAGCCAATGCTGGCGTGTCGGGGAGAGTTGCGTGGCGAACGGACGTTTCATCGCGGGGGATTGGGGCTCGAGCTTCATGCGGCTGCACCTGTGCGAGCCGGGCGCGGCGGCCCCGCGCGTGATCGAGACCGCGAACGGCCCCGGCGTCAAATTCTGCGAGAATCCCGAGGCGGCCTTCTTCGCCGTCGCCGGCCCCTGGTTCGAGCGCGAAGGGGTGTTGCCGGTGGTGCTCGCCGGGATGGTCGGCTCCAATGTCGGCTGGGTCGACTTCCCCTATGCGCCGTGCCCCGCCGGCATCGACGATCTCGCGCGGCGGATGACGCGGTTCGAGGCGCGCGGCGTGCCGATCGCGATCGTTCCCGGCCTGTCGTGCACCAGCATCTTCGATCTGCCCGACGTGATGCGCGGCGAGGAGGCGCAGGTCTTCGGATGGCTCGCGCAGGAAGGCGGCGAGGGGCGGCGGACTTTGTGCCTGCCCGGCACCCACGCCAAATGGTGCAGCGTCGAAGGCGCGCGCGTGACCAGCTTCTTCACCAGCATGACCGGCGAGATGTTCGAGATCCTCGTCGCGCACAGCCTGGTAGGTCGCGGCATGGCGCCCTCTGCGCCGGGCAGCGCGATCGCGGCCGACGATCCCGCGTTCCTCCGCGGCGTACAGACCGCGGTTTCCGACACGCGGCTAGCCTTCGAGCATGCGATATTCTCGGCACGCAGCCTGCTCGTCACCGGCAGCCTGTCGGCCGAGGCGGCGCGGCCCTATCTCTCGGGCCTGCTGATCGGGTGCGAGATCCGCGATGCGATCGCGGCGCTGCGCGCGGCCGGCGAGCCGGTGGACCGGGTGACGCTGGTCGGCGCCGCGCCGCTCTGTGCGCTTTATGGCGTAGTGCTCGACCGGCTCGGCATCGCGCACGAGGCGATCGACGGCCACGCCGCGAGCCTCGCCGGCCTCTCGGCGTTGGCGGCGCAGGCGCACCGGGTGGCGGCGTGACCGGGCCGGGCAAAATGCGCTGGGCGATCCTGGCGCTGCTCTTCTTCTCGACGGTCCTCAACTATGTCGACCGCCAGACGCTCTCGATCCTGGCGACCACGATCCAGAAGGATCTGAAGATCGACGACATCGGCTATGCCCATGTCGTCCAGCTTTTCCTGATCGCCTATACCATCGCCTATTTCGTCGTCGGCTGGGTGACCGACCGGCTCGGCTCCAAGCTCGCGCTCGCGCTGTTCGTCGGCTGGTGGTCGATCGCCAACATGCTGACCGGGCTGGTGCACAGCGTCGGTCAGCTCGGCGCGTCACGCTTTGCGCTGGGTCTGGGCGAGGCGGGTAACTATGTCGCCGCGCCCAAGGCGGTGTCCGAGCGGTTCGCGCCGCACGAGCGCGGTTTCGCGGTCGGCGTCTACACCGCGGGCGCGATGGTGGGCGCGACGATCGCGCCGCCGCTGATCGGCTGGCTCGCGCTCAGCTATGGCTGGCGCGCCGCGTTCATGGCCACCGGCGCGCTCGGCTTCGTGTGGATCGCGGCGTGGCTCGCGCTGCGCCACGGGCGCCCGCTCGAGCCCGCCGACCAAGCCGCGGAGAAGCCCTCGATCCGCGCGATCCTTTCCGACAAGTCGGTCTGGGGCCTCGCGCTGACGCGGACGATCACCGATCCGGTCTGGTATTTCTATCTTTTCTGGTTCCCCAAATATCTGGGCGACGCGCGCGGGCTTTCGCTCGCCGCGATCGCCGCGACCGCGTGGGTCATCTACCTCGCGGCGGACTTCGGCAGCATAAGCGGCGGACTCCTCTCGGGTCGAATCGTCCGCCGGGGCACGGCGCCCATCGCCTCCCGCCTCAGGGTGATGGCGATGGGCGCCTGCTTGGCCCCGCTCGGCGCGCTGATCGCGCTCCAGCCCTCGCTGCCGGTCACCTATGCGCTGGCCGCGCTGGTGGCGCTGTCGCACATGATGTTCCTGGGCAACCTCACCACGCTGGCAGTGGACCGCTTTCCCCAGGCGCGGGTCGCGACGATCTTCGGGCTGATCGCGGCGGGAAGCGGCATCGGCGGCATCCTGTCGACCCAGCTCGTCGGCGCCTTCGCCGCGACGCGTGACTATGGAACGGTGTTCGTGGTGATGGCTGCGCTGCACCCGATCGGCTGGCTGGTCGCGTGGCTCACCGCCCGCAAGCCGGTGGAGGCACGCGCATGATCGGGCAGCACCGCAACCACGGCGCGCGGATGCGCGAGTTCACCTGGCGCGGACATCGCTGCGTGAGCCTGGAGAATGCGCAGCTCCGCGCGGTCTTCGTGCTCGACAAGGGCTGCGACCTGGTCGAGCTCACCCACAAGCCGAGCGACACCGAGACGCTCCATCAGGCACCCGCCGGTCTGGCGCCGCTCGGCACGCTGCCATCCTCCGCGCTGGCCGTCGGCAATTTCCGCGACCAGTTCCCCGGCGGCTGGTACGTCATGCTGCCCAACGGCCCGGGTCCCTGCGAGCATCGCGGCGCGAGCTATGGCCAGCATGGCGAGGCGACCTTCCTGCCCTGGGACTATGCCGTCGAGCGTGACGATCCCGGTGGCGTGGCGATCCGTGCCTGGACCCGGCTCCGGCGCACGCCTTTGGTCATCGAGCGTCGCATCGCGCTCGACTGGGCCGGCGCGACGCTGGTCATCGACGAGTCCGTGACGAGCGAGGCCGCGCATCCTCTGGAAGTGCTCTGGGGCCATCACCCGACCTTCGGCGCGCCGCTGATCGAAGCAGGGAGCGCCGTCGACCTGCCGCCCTGCACCATGGTCACCGCCAATGTGCCTCCGCCGGCGGCGACGCTCCGCCCCGGCACGCGCTCGGCCTGGCCCGAGCTTGGCGGCGAAGACCTTTCAGTCATCCCCGGCGACCGCCGCAACGCGCAGGATTTCCTGCACTGCGAGGAGATGGCGAGCGGCTGGTTCGCAGTGCGCAACCCGCGCCGCGGCGCCGGCGTCGCGGTGCGCTGGGACGAGACGCTCTTCCCGCTGCTCGGCTATTGGCGACTGCTGGGCGGCGGAAACGACTATCCCTGGTATGGTGCACGCACGATGCTGGCGCTCGAACCTTGTTGCGACTTGCCTTCCGTCGCGGACGCCGCCGCGCGCGGTACTGCGATCGTGCTCGCGTCCGGAGAGCGGCGCGAGACGCGGATCGAGGCGACGCTGTTCGCCGCCGGCGAGCGCGCGGTGCGTGACGTGGCATGGGGCGGCATGCTGAATCTGGAGGACGCCGATGCGGCTTGATGGACAGATTGCGGTGGTGACCGGCGCGGCGGGCGGCATCGGCGCGGCGGTGTGCGAGCGCTTTGCCGCTGCTGGGGCGCGCGTCGCGGCGCTCGATCTGCAGGTACCGGCGATCGGCGATGCGCGGATCGCCTGTGATTTGTCCGACGATGCCGGCACGACCGCGGCGGCGGATGCCGTCCGCGCGCAGCTCGGCGCGCCGACGATCGTCGTGCATGCGGCGGCCACCACCGAGTTCGCGGGCACGCTCGCATCCTCGCCCGCCGCCTTCCTGCGTGTGTATGACGTCAATGTCGGCGGCGCGCTCCGCCTCGCCCAGGCCTTCGCGCCCGACATGCAAAAGGCGGGGAAGGGAGTGTTCACCTTCGTCTCGTCGATCAACGCGCGGATGGGAGCGCCCGGACTCGCGGCCTATGCTGCGTCCAAGGGCGGGCTGGAGACCTTCCTCAAGACCTTCGCGCTCGAGGTCGCGGAGAGCGGCATCCGCGCCAACGGCGTCGCGCCCGCCTCGGTCGATACGCCGATGCTGCGGGCCTCGTTCGACCGCGCGGCCGACCCGGCCGCGGCGCGCGCCGCGAACATATTACGACACCCGCTCGGCCGCCTCGGCACTGCCGAAGAAGTTGCCGAACTGATCCTGTTTCTCTCGTCGGACGCGGCTTCGTGGATCACCGGCACCGTGATGGGCATCGACGGCGGCGCGGGGATCACGCGGCGATGACCCCGTCCTTCGAACAGGCCAGCGCGGCGCTCCCGCTGGTTCCGATCCTGCGGGGTATCACGCCGGATGCAGTCGTGGAGACCGGCGCGGCGCTGCTCGATGCCGGCTTCACCATGATCGAGGTGCCGCTCAACTCGCCCGATCCCTTCGCGAGCATTGCCGCGCTGGCACAGGCTTTCGGCACTCGCGCGGTGATCGGCGCAGGCACGGTGGTGGACCTGCCGTCGCTCGAGCGCGCCGCCGATGCGGGTGCCACGTTGATCCTGGCCCCCAACACCAATCCTCAGGTGATCGCGTGCGCCGCATCGCTGGGACTCGCCGCCACGCCAGGCGTCGCGACCGTCAGCGAGGCCTTCGTCGCGATCGATGCCGGTGCGGCGGCGCTCAAGTTGTTCCCGGCCGGCGCGCTCGGCCCGCAAACCCTATCCGCCTGGAACGCGGTGCTGCCACGGCACGTGCCCGTTTATGCCGTCGGGGGCGTTTCGGAGGATGGCTATGCGGCGTTCGTCGCGGCCGGTGCCACGGGCTTCGGAATCGGTGCGGCCCTGTACCGTCCCGGCCAATCGGTAGCCGAGACTGCCGAGCGTGCCCGGGCTGTCATCGCCGGGTGGCGCGCATTGGCAGCGCGGGCGGAATGATCGGCCGGCGATCGTTGCTGGCTGCGGCCGCT
>DATLJJ010000445.1:0-14241 GCA_035538975.1 Sphingomonas sp.
TCAACCGGTGCGGGCGCCAACAGCCGCATCGCGATCGGCACCGCGGTGATCGGCGGCATGCTGACTGCGACGATCCTCGCGATCTTCTACATCCCGCTGTTCTTCGTGCTCGTCCGCCGCGGCGTGCGCGACGGGCTGAAGGCACTGCGCGAGCGTGCACGACGCAATCCTCCGGAGGCCACGGCATGAAGCGCGCCGCGCTGTTCCTTGCGGCGACTGCCCTCGCCGGCTGCTCGATGGAGCCGAAATACGTCCAGCCCGCCGCGCCGGTGCCGCCGGGCTGGCCGGTGGGTGATGCCTGGTTGCGCCAGAGCGAGACCGCGCTCCCCACGGTCACCTATCGCGACATCTTCCGCGATTCGCGGCTCCAGTCGCTGATCGCCCAGGCGCTCGCCAACAACCGCGACCTGCAGGTGGCGGCGGCGAACATCCGGGCGGCGCGCGAGCAATATCGCATCCAGCGCGCCGACCGGCTGCCCGAAGTGACCGCAGGCGTCGGCGCAACCGTGTCGGACGGGCGCAGCGGCAGCGGCACCAGCAGCGGGTCGGGCACGTCGGGTCCGCGCACCAGCTTCTCGGCCGACGCGGGCATTCCCGGCTTCGAGCTCGACCTGTTCGGCCGCGTAGCCTCGCTCACTCGTGCCGAGCAGAACCGCTATTTCGCGACCGAAGCGGGCGCGCGCGCGACCTGGCTAACGCTCGTCGGCGACATCGCCGATGCCTGGCTGCGCCACGCCGCCGACGCGAGCCTGCTCAGGATCGCCGAGGATACCGCGAAGAACGCCGAGAGCAGCGTGCGCCTCACCCGCGCGCGGCTGGAGGGCGGCATCGCGCCGCGCACCGATCTGCGTCAGGCCGAGCAGGTACTGGAGGGCGCACGCGCCGACGTGGCCGAGCAGCGCACAGCGCTGGCGCAGGACGTCAATCTGCTCCAGCTGCTGGTGGGTGCGCCGATCGATCCGGCGACGCTGCCCGTCTCGATCGACGAGGCTGCCGGCACTGTCGCCGAGCTGCCCGCAGGCGTTGATTCGAGCGTGCTGCTGCGCCGTCCGGACGTGGTCCAGGCCGAGTATCAGCTCCGCGCCGCCAATGCCGAGATCGGTGCGGCGCGCGCCGCACTCTTCCCGCGCATCTCCTTGACCGGGCTGCTCGGGCTCGCGAGCAACGCGCTGACCGGCCTGTTCAGCGGCGGCGGGTTCAACTGGTCGGCGGGCGCCAACGCCGATTATTCGATCTTCCGCGCCGGTGCGGGCCAGGCCGGCGTACGGCTGAGCGAGGCGCAGCGCGACGCCGCTGTCGCCAGCTACGAGCGCGCGATCCAGACCGCCTTCCGCGAAGTCGCCGACGCGCTCGCCCGGCGCGGCACGATGGCCGAGGAGCTTCGCGCAACGCAGGCGCAGGCCGAGGCCGCAGCCGACACCTATCGCCTGACCGAGGCGCGCTATCGCGGCGGGATCGAGCCGTTCCTCGCCAGCCTCGACGCGCAGCGTTCGCTCTATTCGGCGCAGCGCGGGCTGGTGAACACGCGACTGGTGCAGGCGAGCAATCTGGTGACGCTCTACCGGACGCTGGGCGGTGATTCGCTGCTCCAGCCTACTCCGCAGGGGCCCGTGCCGGTCAGCGGCGAAGCCCCCTGACCCTCTACCGCTTGCGGAAGAGGGTGGCCGAGCATCGCGAGGCCGGGTGAGGGTGCGGCGTGGAAGTCAGCCCAGCGCCGCGACGAACGCCCGCGCGCGCCCGGCAACGTCCGCGGCAGTGAATCCCGGCTTGTAGAGCGCCGATCCCAGCCCGAAGCCCGCCGCGCCGGCCTCGCGCCACGGGCCCATGTTGTCGGGCGCGATCCCGCCTACCGGCAACAGCCGCATGTCCTTGGGCAGCACTGCGCGCATCGCCTTGAGCACCGCAGGGCTCGATCCCTCGGCAGGGAAGAGCTTGAGCGCGGTCGCGCCGGCGTCGATGGCGGCAAAGGCCTCCGTCGGCGTCACCACGCCGGGAAGCGAAACCAGTCCCGCGGCAGCGCTGGCGGCGATCACCCGGGTGTCGGCATTGGGGGAGATGATCATCGTGCCGCCCGCCGCGCGCACCGCGTCGACCTGGTCGACGCGCAGCACCGTGCCGGCACCGATCACTGCGCGCCCCTCGAAGCGCTTCGCCAGCCGCGCGATGCTGTCGAGCGGCTCGGGCGAGTTCATCGGCACTTCGATCAGCGCGAAGCCGGCATCGACCAGCGCGTCGCCGATCGCCTCCACTTCGTGCGGAGCCACGCCGCGCAGGATCGCGACCAGCGGGCAGCGAGCGAAAGCGGCGTCGAAGGCGGCGACATGACTCATACAGGGTTCCCGATGGCGATGATGCCTGCGACGAACGCCGCATGGCTGTCGACGATATGGGCGCGCCGGCCGTGGGCGTCCACCGCCGCGGCATAAAGCCCGCCGAGCACCGGGTCGGCGAGAATGTGGACGGTGTCGTGCCCGCTGGCAGCGAGCCGCGCGGCGACGTCCGCACCAATCAGCAGGCCGGAGGCGAAGCTCGCTGCATCCCTGTCGTCACGCACGCCGAGCATCTTGGCTGCGCGAATGCCGAAGAGCGATGCGGCAAGGTCGCGCTTGCGGCCCTCCTCGACGCCGTCGAGGAACGCCTGCCCCAGCACCACGTCATGGCCCAGCTGCGCCGCGAGCAGGCCATGCCGGCGCAGCAGCGCGAACAGCTCGCCCGTCATCGCCGTGGTGAAGGCGGCGATGCGGCCGTCCTGCATTTCGGCCCATTTGCAATGCGTCCCGGGCTGCGCGAGCAGCGCGTCGCGCGGCACCAGCCCTGCCTCGACCGCGCCGAGCAGCTGCACTTCCTCGCCGCGCATCACGTCGGCCGGTCCGGTCACGGAAACGCCGGGTACGATCGCCGTCCGTTCGTCGAGGCGCAGCAGCCCGGCAGCAATCTCGGCGACACCCGCGGGCGCCGGTACATAGGGTGCCGCCTGCCATCCGATGTTCGAGCCCACCATGCCCGCCATCAGCATCGGCAGATCGCCGAAGCGCGCGCGGATGCCCGCGGCCTCGGCGGGGAAATCCTGCACCGAAGTGACGCCGCGGTCGTCCCGCTCGGTACGCACCACCTCGCCGTCCTCGATCCGGAAGACGCGCCGGTTGGTCGTCCCCCAGTCGACCGCGAGAAAGGCGCCCGTGAAGCTCACCACCAGGTCGCGTAAAGCGCGATCAGGATCACGATGATGATCACGCCCGCCACGTTGAAGCCGGTAGTCGTGCGGAAGCTCACCCCCTCCATCGTGATGCGGTTGCTGTCCGCGCGCGCCGGGCGAGCGAGCGAGACGATCACCGCCAGCGCGAGCGAGAGGAAGAACACGATCATCATGCGGTTCATGAAGGGCACTGCGTTGAGCGCCTCGATCCCGCCCCACTCCGCCGGGAACCAGAAGAGGAAGCTCAGCACCACCGATGCCACCGCGCCCACCAGCGCCCCCGCCTCGGTCGCGCGCGGCCAGAACAGGCCGAGCAGGAAGATCACCGTGATGCCCGGCGTCACGAAGCCCGAGAATTCCTGGATGTACTGGAAAGCCTGGTCGAGGCTGCCGAGCAGCGGGCGCGCGGTCAGCATCGCGAGGACGATCGAGACCACCGCCGCGATCCGGCCGACGAGCACCAGCTTCGTCTCACGCGCGCGGTCACCCTCGGCGTCCTCGGCCCGGGTCGGCACACCCTTCATCTTGGCATAGATGTCGAGCGTGAAGATCGTCGCGATCGAATTGATCTTGGAAGCGGTCGACGCGATGATCGCCGCGATCAGCGCCGCGAACACGAGGCCGAGCAGCCCGGTCGGCAGCAGCGCCATCATCGTCGGATAGGCCTGGTCGGGCTTGGCGAGGTCGGGCGCGAGCACCACTGCGGCGATCCCCGGCAGCACGATGATCACCGGCATCAGCAACTTGAGGAAGCCCGCGAAGATCACGCCTTTCTGCGCCTCGGGCAGACTCTTCGCCGCCAGCGCGCGCTGGATGATGTACTGGTTGAAGCCCCAGTAGCTCAGGTTGGCGATCCACATGCCGCCGACGAGCACGGCGATGCCGGGCAGGTCCTTGTAGTGCGGATTGTCGGGCGAGAGGATCATGTCGAAGTGATCGGGCACGCGGCGCGTCAGTTCGGCAAAGCCGCCGAACAGGCCGGCCTCGCCGCCGATCTTGGTGAGGGTGAGATAGGAGACGACGAGGCCGCCGAGCACCAGCAGCGTCACCTGCACGATGTCGGTCAGCGCCACTGCCTTGAGGCCGCCGCGGATCTGGTAGAGCAGCGCGAAGGTACCGAGGCCGACGAGTGCCACGTCCTGGTTCACGCCCGCGACCTGCGTCACGGCGACCGAGCCGAGCCAGATGATCGAAGTGAGGTTCACGAAGACGTAGAGGACGAGCCAGAACACCGCCATCACCGTCCGGATGGTCGGCCCGAACCGCTGCTCGAGGAACTGCGGCATCGTGTAGATCTGGTTCTTGAGGAAGATCGGCAGGAAGAACTTGCCGACGATCAGCAGCGTCAGCGCCGCCATCCACTCATAGGAAGCGATCGCGAGCCCGATCGCATAGCCCGAGCCGGACATGCCCACGATCTGCTCGGCCGAGATATTGGCCGCGATCAGCGAGGCGCCGATCGCCCACCAGGGCAAAGCCTTGGAGGCGAGGAAATAGTCCGACGTGTCCTTGGTGTGGCCCGCCTTCTCGCGGCTGACCCATTGCGCAAGGCCGAAGATGCCGATCGCGTAGATAATGACGACGATCAGGTCGATCTGCGAGAGACTCATGGCTTCCTCCCCCTTTGCCGGGCCCCGGCGTTCTCGCCCTCCCGGCGCCGCTGTACGGCTTTGCGGTCTCATTTATCGTATTTAATGCTCTTGTCCAGCGGAACCGCTGGAGTAACAAGGGGCGAGAAAGTCGCGCGCCGCAGCCGTCGGACGCGAGCGAGGAGGGGGAAAGGATGGCGCTCGAATATCCTGCGCTCGGCATGGCCGACGGGCGACCCCAGCTGGGCCGCAACCTCACCTATGGGCTGCTCGACAGCCTCGGACGCGCGATCGTCACCGGCCGCTACGAGCGCGAGCCCTTCCCGACCGAGGCCGAGCTGGCGAAGCAACACGGCGTCAGCCGCTCGGTGACGCGCGAGGCGGTGAAGATGCTCACTGCCAAGGGATTGCTGAGCGCGCGCCCGCGCCAGGGGACGGTCGTCCGCCCCGCGGCCGACTGGAACCTGTTCGACTCCGACGTGCTGCATTGGCTGCTCGAACGCCAGTTCTCGATCGACCTGCTCCGCCAGTTCAGCCAGCTCCGCGTCGCGATCGAGCCCGAGGCAGCGGCGCTGGCGGCGCGCTTCGGCGGGCCCGAGGATCTTGAGCAGATCTCCGCCGGGCTCGCGCGGATGGAGGCGGCCGAGCGCGGCGAGGACGATCCGCTGGAGGCCGACATCGCCTTCCACGTCGCCGTGCTCAACGCCTCGCAGAACCCCTTCTACGCGCAATTCCGCGAGATGGTGGGCACGGCGCTGCGCACCTCGATCCGCTTCACCAACCGGATCAAGGGTCGCACTGCCAGCCTCGCCGATCACGCCGCGGTGCGTGACGCGATCGCGGCGCGCGACCCCGAGGCGTCGCGCGGCGCGATGCGTGCGCTGATCGCCGACGTGCTCGAGCTGATCGACGCCCAGCAGCCCGGCTAGCCGGCCCGCATCCGCGCCAGATAGTCGGGATAGGACGGCACGCGCGGCGGCAGCCCGGCGAGCCCGCTCGCGATCTGCGCCAGTCCTCGGGCGGCATTGGCCGGGTCGATAGCCCCGGCGGTCGGCGCAGTCGCGCCCGGCAGCACGCCCAGTCCGAACAGCGCCGAAAGCCAATATTCGCGGTCGAGTCCGTCGTCGTCGTACACCGGCAACCGCCCGCGCCGCGCGAACTGTTCGAGCCTGTGCGCGAGCGTCCCCGGCATCTCCGCTTCGGCGGCCGCCCGCCACAGCGCGCCCTCGCGCACTCCCGCGCAACGGTAGTGCAGCGCCAGGAAGTCGCGCGCGCTTTCCGCCTCGAGCCGCGCGCGGCGATTATGTTCGGCGATCTCCACCGGATTCCAGTCGCGTCCCGGCAACAGTTCGAGCAGCCGCGCGATGCCCCGTTGCGCGAGATGGAGCGGCATCCAGTGGAGCGGATCGACGGCCACCGCGGCATCACCGATCGCGACGACGTTGCGCACCCAGGGTTCGGGACGGAAGCCCGGCCGGACCACGACCGGCTCCGCGTCGATCGCGAAGGCCGCACGCGGATCGGCCACCTGCGCCGCGGCATAGGCAGCACCCTGCATCGCCGCTGCCCCACCCGGCGCGGTCCAGCGCCAGCCGTGCGGCGTGGCGGCGACGGTGTCGCAAGGCCCCGGCGATCCGGCCGGTCCCGCCGCCACCAGCACGGCATCGCAGGGAAGCCACGCCCCCCAGTCCTCGAAGCCCGCGCCCAGGCTCGCCAGCAACGGCGAAGATGGGCCTGACGCATCGACGAACAGCTCGGCTTCCACTCGCCGGCCGTCTTCGAGCAGCAGCGCAGCGACGCCGCCGTCGTTCCGGACCTCGACGCTGCCGAGAGTGCCCGCGCTGCGTCTCACTCCCAGTCCGTCAGCCAGAGCCGCGAGCGCCGCACGATAGCGCACAGGATCGAGCCGCAGCGCATAGTCGAAGTTCGCGAGCGGCGAGCGCGGATCGGGCTGGGGATGCACGAAGCGATCGGCCGCCGCGAGCACCCCCGCTCCCGAATAGCGATGGTACGCCTCCGCCTCCCCCGCCCGCCGCGCCCGCGCCCAGAGCTGGTGGAAGGGTATGGCGCCTGCCGGCTGGCCGTGATCCCCATGCACGTGGAACCAGGTCTCGCCGCTCGCCGACCAATGTTCGAAGCGCAGCGCCAGCCGGTGCGTCACCGCGCCCGCACGCACCAGCGCCTGCTCGTCGAGGCCGATCGACTGGTGGAGGCGGTGGATCGCCGTCGTGCTCCCCGGCAACCGGTCGGCGAGCGCCGCCGGATCGGGCATCGTCTCGACCAGCTCCACCCTGAGCCAGGGCAGCGCGCGCGCGAGCGCCGCCGCCGCCGAGAGCCCCACGATCCCGCCGCCGAGCACGGCGACGCTGCGGATGGCCCGCGCGTTCATCGCGCGCCTCCATGTACCGCCGCAAGCGCGGCCGAATGGAGCGGCATCGCGCGCACCTCCGCCGCGATCCGGTCGCGCAAATCTCCCAGCGCACGTCCGAGCACATCCGCGGGGATCGCGTCGGCGCGCGAGTCCCAGCCCTCGGGCACCACGCCCTGGCCGATGAACACCGAGATCCAGCTCGGCTCGAAGAACAGCCCCTCGGTATAGCGCTCGATCCGCCCGGCGCGGCGGAACAGCTCGATCTTGGCGGCCAGGCTGTCGGGGATCTCCATCGTGCGCACATGATTCCAGAAGGAGGAATCGGCGCGCGCGCTCGCATGATAATGGAGGATCAGGAAGTCGCGGATGCGGTCGTACTCGTAATCGACCACGCGGTTGAACTCGTCGCGGTCGGCGGGCTCGATCGCGCCGATCGGGAACAGCTCGACGAGCTGGGTGATCGCCGCCTGCACCAGATAGATGCTCGTCGATTCGAGCGGCTCGAGGAACCCCGATGCGAGCCCCACCGCCACCACATTGTGCGACCAGCTTCGCCGCCGCCGCCCGGCACGGAAGCGCAGCATCCGCGGCTCGGCCAGCGGCTCGCCTTCGATCGCCTCCAGTATCGCCGCGGCCGCCGCGTCGTCGGAGCAATGCGCGCTCGAATAGACATAGCCGTTGCCCACCCGGTGCTGCAGCGGGATGTGCCAGCGCCAGCCGGCCGGCATCGCAGTGAGGCGCGTGAACGGCTCGATCTCGCCGGGCAGCGACGTGCAGGGCACCGCCATCGCGCGGTCGCACAGCAGCCAGTGCGACCAGTCCTCCCAAGGCTCGGCCAGCGCGTCGCCGAGCAGCAGGCTGCGGAAGCCCGAGCAGTCGATGAACAGATCGCCCTCGATCCGCTCCCCGCTCTCGAGCGCCACCGCCGCTACGTCGCCGCTTTCGCCGTCGCGCTCGACCGAGACGATCCGCCCTTCGGTCCGAACCACGCCCATCGCTTCGGCGACGCCGCGCAGATAGGGGCCGAACAGCGTCGCATCGAACTGATAGGCATAGCCGAAAGCCGATGCGAGCGTGCCCGGCTCCGCGCCGGGCCGCGCGAAGCGCCGCGCTTCCACCATCATGTCCGCCATCGAAAAGGCCGAGATCGGCTCCCCGATCAGCCCCTCGGCGCGTGCGCGCAGCCAACAGGCGAGGAAGGGCACCTCGCCCAGCGGCTGGCCGAAGCTGCCGAAGGGATGGACGTAGCGGTCGCCGGGCTTGCCGAAGTCGTGGAACTCGATGCCCAGCTTGAACGTGGCATGGGTGCGCGCCATGAACTCGGCCTCGTCGAGCCCCAGCGTCTGGATGAAGGCGCGCAGGTGCGGCAGCGTCGCCTCGCCCACCCCGACGATCCCGATCTCCGCCGATTCGACCAGCCGCACCGTGCACGCATGCGGCAGCAGTTTCGCGAGCGCCGCCGCGGTCATCCAGCCCGCGGTCCCGCCACCGACCACCACTACCCGCTTGCGCCCCTCGCCCATCCCGCCCCCTGTTCGTGGCGTCAGCCTATGCCATTCGCGGCGGCGCTTGCCAGCCCCCGGCGCCGATCGCGCGCGCAGCTCGTCTGACCGGCTGATCTGCTACCGGTGTCAGACTTTGATTGACAAAGCCCCGAGCCCCATTGTAGCCCTGTTCTTGACACCGGTTACCAGTAGAACCGGCGGCGAGACCGTCGAAGAACGGCCGCCTTGGGGAGGACGCATCGCTACTGGGTAAACCGCGTCCCTGCAGAACTCTGGTTCCGCGCACATTGGTGCCGGAACGGACACAATGTCGCGCTTGCGACACATGGAGGTAGGGATGCGAGTTTCGGTTTCCTGTTCGTTCGATTCGATGATCCGCGCGCTGGGAGGCGCCTCGATGGCGGCGCTCGCGCTCGGCCTCGCGCTCCCCGCGGCGGCGCAGACCGATCCCGCAGCGGCGCAGCCGGACGCGGGCGCGCAGCAGGAGCCGCCTGCCGGGGACGAAATCGTCGTAACCGGCTTCCGCCGGTCGCTGGAGGCGGCGCTCAACGTGAAGCGCGAGTCGGTCTCGGCGGTCGACGCGATCGTCGCCGAGGACATCGCCAAGTTCCCCGACCAGAACCTCGCCGAATCGCTCCAGCGCATTCCCGGCATCTCGATCCAGCGCGACGGCGGCGAAGGCCGCGCGATCACCGTTCGCGGCCTCAGCTCGCAGTTCACGCGCGTGCGCGTCAACGGGCTCGAGACGATCACCACCAGCCATGACGGCGCCGCATCCAACCGCGATCGCGCGTTCGACTTCAATGTCTTCGCGTCGGAGCTGTTCAGCTCGATCGTCGTCCACAAGACCGCCGAGGCGTCGCTCGACGAGGGCTCGCTGGGCGCGGTGGTCGATCTCAACACCGGCAATCCGCTCGCGGGCAAGGAAGGCTTCACGATCGTCGGCTCGGCGCAGGCGAGCTACAACGACCTGAGCGACACCTGGGGCCCGCGTTTCGCCGGCCTGCTCGGCTGGAAGTCGCCCGACGGCACCCTCGGCGCGTCGGTCTCGGCCGCCTATCAGAAGAGCGACACGCTCGAACTCGGCAACAACACCGTGCGCTGGGCGCAGGCGCGCTTCGATTCGGTGGGCGGAACGCCCTGCTGGACGACTGCCAACAGCGGCGGCACCTACATCCCCAGCGCCGCCTGCAACCAGGCCGCGCTCGCCTTCCACCCGCGCATCCCGCGCTATGGCGAAGTCGCGCATCACCGCGAGCGCCTCGGCCTTACCGGCAGCGTGCAATGGGCGCCGTCCGATGCGACCAAGGTCTCGATCGACGGTCTCTATTCGAACTTCAAGGCCGACCGGCGCGAGAAATGGGGCGAGGTGCTGCTGCGCTCGAACGAGCGGTCGATCAACGTCATCGACCCGGTCTATGACGACAACAACAACATGGTGGCCGCGACGCTCAACGACGCGTGGGTCCGTACCGAGCACTTCCTCAAGCAGACCGAGACCGAATTCTACCAGATCGGCGCGAGCTGGGATCAGGACCTCGGCGAGGATTTCCGCTTCACGCTGCTGGGCGGCTATTCCAGGTCGGACGCGCGGGTGCCGGTCGAGACGACGATCGTCTTCGACGACCGTGACGCGCAGGGCTATCGCTACGACTATAGCGACATGATGCATCCGGCGCTGACCTTCGGCACCAGCGTCACCGATCCGTCGGTCTTCCAGCTCGCCGAGATCCGCGATCGCCCGTCGGACGTGCTCAACCAGTTCCGCACCGTGCAGCTGCGCACCGAATGGGATGCGGCCGAGGGCTTCACGATCAAGACGGGCGCGGTCTGGCGGCGCTTCGACTATGACGTCACGGCCTTCACTCGCGACACCGCGGTTTGCGGCAACGGCGGCGTGGATCGCGTGCTGGGCACGCTCACCTGCTCGCCCTCCTCGGCGTTCGGCCCGTCGGCCGTCTATGGCTTCCCCGTCACCAGCGCGCTGTCAGAGCTGTTCACGCTCGGCGACGCGGGTCAGCCGAGCGGCACCACCAGCCAGTGGCTCGTCGCCAACCTCGACGCCGCGACGGCCTTCACCCGGCTGTACGAGCGGACTGCGACGCCGGACACGGGCAACAATCGCGGCGTCAGCGAAGAGACGGCCGGCGGCTATCTCCAGTTCGATGCCAAGGGCGATCTGGGTGGCCTCGAATATGCGCTCAACGCAGGCATCCGCTATGTGCGGACCGACCAGACCTCCTATGCGATCACCAACGTCGCGCCGGTCGAGCGCGACTATGAGGACTGGCTGCCCTCGGTGAACCTCGCCCTGTACCCGACGGAGAACCTCATCATCCGCGGCGCGATCGCCAAGGTGATGACGCGTCCGGCACTCGGCAATCTCACCCCGGGCGGATCGGCTGACGGCTTCAATTACCGCATCACGCGCGGCAACCCCGATCTCGAGCCCTATCGCGCCACCAATTACGACCTCGCGCTCGAATGGTATTTCGCGCCGCAGTCGATCTTCTCGGTCGCGCTGTTCAAGAAGGACATCGCCAGCTTCCCGGTGGCGATCGCCCAGTCGGGCACGTTCACCGAAACCGGCCTGTCGCCGTCGCTTCTCAATCCTTCCTCGCCGGCGGCGCTCAATCCCGCGCAGCAATCGCAGCCGATCTGGACGATCTCGACCACCGGCAACGGCAGCGGCGCGACTGTCGAGGGCGTCGAGGTCGCGCTGCAGGCGCCGTTCCGCTTCCTGCCGGGCTTCCTGTCGAACTTCGGCGGCATCGTGAACGCGACCTTCGTCGACTCCTCGGCGGAGTACACGCAGCAGGGTCCGGCGACGACGCCCGGCGGCGCGCTGCCCAACGTCACGCGCGAGGACACGCTCTATGGCCTGTCGAAGAAGCAGTTCAACGCGACGCTCTATTATGAGGACAGCCGCTTCAGCGCGCGTGCGTCGGTCAGCTATCGCGGGCCGTTCAACGACGCGGGCTCCGCGACCGGCAACATCTTCGAAGGCTATGAGGCGATCACCAACGTCGACGCGTCGCTCCGCTACAAGCTGACCGACTGGGTCGAGCTGTCGGTGGAGGGCACCAACCTGACCGACGCCTATCGCGAACGCTGGGTCGATGTGGACGCCCGCCGCAACTACGAGAACAACCATTTCGGCCGCACCTTCCTCCTCGGCGCGCGCTTCAAGATGTAATCCGTCGCCCGCCGGGCGAACGACCGGGGCGCCTTTCCTCACGGAAGGGCGCCCTTCGTTTTCCAGGGTACGCCGACGCCTCTTCCAAAATAGGATTTCGCCTGCTCTGCTCGGGCCATGGCTCGATTCTCACGCCTGCGCGGACCCTATGACGCCGCCGCCGTCGATCGGGCGGAAGAGAGGCTCGCCGATTTCCGTGCGGCGATGGAGCGCAGCGCTGAAAACCGCGTTTCGTGTCATCTTCCGGAGGCGGCTCGGAACACGGAATGGCAGAAATCCGCCAAAAATCATTCAACCAATGGGTTGAATGTTCAGCCGCCGCCGATTAAGCTCAACCATATGGTTGAACAACGACTCGACGCGGTTTTCCACGCGCTCTCGGACCCGACCCGGCGCGGCATGCTCGCCCAGCTCGCGCTCGGCGAGAAGTCGGTCGGCGCGCTCGCCGAACCCTGGAACATGTCGTTCGCTGGGGCCTCCAAGCATGTGAAGGTGCTCGAAGGCGCCGGACTGATCGCGCGCCGCAAGGCCGGCCGGACGCAGATCTGCCGCCTCGAAGCCGCCCCGCTTGCCGAGGCCGGGCAGTGGCTGCGCCAATGGGAGCAGTTCTGGGCGATGCGCCTCGACCTGCTCGAAACGCTCGTCACCAGCAAGGAGGAGGACCGATGACCAGCATGAAGCCCTTCCTGATGTTCCAGGGCGCGAGGGCCGAGGAAGCGCTGCGCTTCTATGTCGACACCGTCCCCGACAGCCGCATCGACAAGCTCGAACGCTTCGGCCCGGAAGGCCCCGGCCCGGAGGGCACGGTGCTGCGGGCATATGTGACGATCGCTGGCCAGCAGGTGATGGCGCACGACAGCTTCATCAAGCACGGCTTCGACTTCACGCCCTCCTTCTCCTTCTTCCTCGAATGCGCCGACGAAGCCGAGTTCGACCGGCTGTTCGCGGCGCTTTCGGAAAACGGTGCGGTGCTGATGCCGCCCGACAATTACGGCTGGAGCCGCAGGTTCGCCTGGGTGAGCGACCGCTTCGGCGTCTCCTGGCAGCTCAACCTCGAATGAGCGCGCCCGCCCCCCGGCCTGCCATCGTCCGCGTCGAGCGCAGCCTCGCCGCCCCGCCCGAGCGCGTGTTCGACGCTTGGCTCGATCCGCAGGTCGCGCGCCGCTTCCTCTTCGCGACGCCGACCGGCGAGATGGTGCGCGCGGACCTCGAGCCCCAGGTCGGCGGCGCCTTCCTCTTCGTCGACCGAAGGCCCGAAGGGGACGCCGAGCACCACGGCCGTTTCGTCGAGATCGATCGCCCGCGCCGGCTGGTCTTTCTCTTTCGCGGTCCCGGCACGGCGGAAGATGAGTGGTCGCAGGTTACGGTCGAGATCGCATCCGCGCCCGGCGGCTGCACGCTCACGCTTACGCACGAAATCCCGCCCAAATGGGCCGACTATGCCGATCCGGTGCGCCAAGGCTGGGAGATGATCCTCCGAGCCCTCGGCCGAACGATGGAGAGAAACGATGGCTGATTTCGAACGCCCCGCGCCCGACACGCTGCGCATGGAGCGGCTGCTCGACGCGCCGGTCGAGACCGTGTGGCGCTATCTGGTCGATTCCGATCTCAGGAAGACCTGGTTCGCCGAAGGCGCGCTCGAGACCCGCGTCGGCGGCACGGTCGAGCTGATCTTCGATCATGACAACCTCTCGGACGACGACGTCCCCTATCCCGAACCCTATGCCAAATGGCAGGGCGCGCGCGGCGAGGAACGCGTCGTCGAGATCGAGCCGCCGCACGTCCTCGCCTTCACCTGGGACGGGGGCAAGGAAGGAGTCGCGCGCTTCGAGCTGTTCGCCGAAGGCCAGCGCACGCGGCTCGTGCTGACGCACAGCGGGATCACCGGCCCCGCTCCGATGGCGAATTTCGGCGGCGGCTGGCATTCGCATCTCGAAGTGCTGCAGGCGCGCCTCGCGGGGCGCGGCGTTCCGGATTTCTGGGCGCTTCATGCCCGGTCGGAAGCGGCGGTGAAGGCGGCGCTCGAAAAGGCGGATCGGGCGGTGTAAGCAGAGGGCCATGACCATCCGCAAGATCGACGAGAACGTCAGCGTCGCCCCGCAGATCGACCCGCAGGACATCCCCGGCCTCGCCGCGGCCGGTTTCCGGGCGATCGTCAACAACCGCCCCGACGGCGAGGATTTCAGCCAGCCCGAGGGCGATGCGATCCGTCGCGCGGCCGAGGCGGCGGGGCTCGCCTATACCGCGATCCCCGTGACTCACGCCGGCTTCTCGGCGGGCATGGTCGAGGCGATGGCCGATGCGCTGGAGAGCGCGGGCGGGCCGGTGCTCGCCTATTGTCGCTCGGGCACGCGCTCGTGCAACCTCTGGGCGCTGGCTCAGGC
>DATLJJ010000446.1:0-5836 GCA_035538975.1 Sphingomonas sp.
GGTCGCCCGACCACAGATAGGCCCGGGCGAGCGCCGCGCGGATGTCGAGATCGTCGGGCGCCAGCGTCCGGGCCTGGCGCAACGTGGCGATCGCCTCGGGGTAGCGCTTCGCATAGGCATAGGCGCTGCCGAGCAACCGCAGGATCTCGGGATCGTCGGGAAGTGCCGCGCGCGCGCCCTCGAGCCGGGCGATCGCCGCCGGATGGTCGCCGCGCGTCACGGCCGCGCGCGCATCGGCGATGGCCGCTTCGCGATCCGTGGGAGCAAGCTGCGCGTGCGCCGCGACGGGCGCGACGCAGAGCAGGAATGCCGCAGTCGCCTCAGTCGTTCGTCGTGACACGTGCGGCCTCGGTCCTCAGGATCGCGTTGACGCGCGCCACGAGCTCGTCGGGGATGAAGGGTTTGGTCAGATAGTCGCGCGCGCCGAGGGAGAGCGCGTCGAGCACGTCGTCCTGGCCCTTGCGCGCCGTCAGCATCACGACCGGAAGCCGCGAACCCCGCTGCCCGAGCGCGCTCAGCACTTCCGGGCCGGAGAGGACGGGCATCATCGCATCGAGCACCATCAGGTCGTAAGCGTCCGACTGCGCCGCCTCCAGCGCCGAGCAGCCGTCGCCGATGATCGTGACGCGATGGCCGGCGCCCTCGAGCTTGAAACGAAGCAGTTCGCCGAGAAGATCGTCGTCGTCCGCGACGAGGATGTGCGCCATGCGATGCTACCTTACACTACGAAACAAATCGTCCGGTAATGAGACATTCGGCTTAAACCGCCAACGCCGGACTTCCCCGTATAGACCCCCGACGGGGCATTCGCGATGAGCGGTTCCTCCGTCGCGGCGATGGGAGCCGGCTCGTTCGCGTGCCATTCCGATTTCTCACGCGATCGCGGCCCCGGAGCCGCGCGAATGTCATAACGTTGGAGAACCGTTCGCGGACGCATGGCGGGGGATGGGGCTCCCGCCAGTCGTCGCATGCAACCGAAGGGCAGAAATTTCGCTCTATAGTGATAGGCCGGCAGAGTTTCAGGGACTCGAGGATGACGAATACCACAGCGCGCCAGCCGCGAACGATGATCGCGGCGGTATTCTTTCTGCTGATCTGTTTCGCGGGTTCGGGACTCTGGCTCGCGTGGCAGAAGCAGGAAGCAGAGCGGTGGGTCCGGCACACGTTCGAAGTCTCCGATCGGCTGGCGCAGGTCCGCATCCTAAACCTGCGCGCGGAGGTTTATCGCCGGACCTATCTGCTCACGGGCAGGCCGGAGGACCGCGCGCAGGTCGGCGCGTTGCGCCAGGGCGTCACGCAGGCGCTGGACGATCTCCGCCGTATGAACACGGGCAATCCGGAGCAGGGGGTCCGGGTCGCCCGGCTCGCGGCGCTGATACAGGAGGGGTTGTTCGCTTCGGAGCGCTCGATGTGGCTGCGCGCCACCGGCCATACACCCGAAGCGGTCGCGATGCTTCATAGCGATAGGGCGCGCCAGACCTCCGCCCGGCTGCTCCGCGCGATCGCCGAAATCAATGCGGAGGAGCAGCGCCTCCTCGCCGCCCGGCTGAAGCGCGCCAACGGGTTTGAGGATCCCGTTCAGATCGCGTTCGGCGGCAGCGCATTCCTGGTGCTGCTCCTCGCGCTGCTTGTGACTCGGGACCGGAGGGCGCGCATGCTGTCCCTGAGCGAGGCCAACAGCCAGCTCGAGCAGGATATCGCCCGCCGCGAGGTCGTCGAGGCCCAGCTCGCACTGCTCGCCGAGAACGCCACCGACGCAGTGTTCCGCATCGATCTCGCGGGCACCATCACCTACGCCTCGCCGTCGACCGAGCAGGTGATCGGCGTCCCGCCGGCCATCGTCGTCGGTAATCACATGGCCAAGCTGGTCCATGAATCCGATCGGCAGACGGTCTTCGACTTCTACGACCAGTTGGTCACGGGCCGGATCGAACGCGGCATCGTCACCAACCGGATCGAAAAGCGGGGCCACCCCGGTGTCGAGGTATGGATCGAGGCGAGCTGCGGCCTCGTCCGCGACAATGCGACCGGTGAGCCCGTCGAAGTCATCGCCTCGCTGCGCGACGTGACCCGGCGCAAGCATCTCGAGCTCGAGCTTGGAAAGGCTCGCGCGCGCGCCGAGGCCGCCGCGAGCGCCAAGTCGAGCTTCCTCGCGAACATGAGTCACGAGATCCGCACCCCGATGAACGGTGTGCTGGGCTTCGCCGATCTGCTCCTCCACAGCGATCTCACCGAGGAGCAGCGGCGCCAGGCGCAGCTGATCGTCGATTCGGGAAAGGCGATGATGCGCCTGCTCAACGACATCCTCGACATTTCCAAGATCGAGGCCGGGCAGATGCAGATCGCGCCGGAACGCGTCGACCTCCGCCACGCGCTGCGCAATTGCGTCAAGCTGATCGAGCCCGCCGCCGCACAAAAGGGGCTGGAGGTCCGGTTCGACGTCGAGCCTGAACTGCCCCAGTTCGTCCAGATCGACGGCCTGCGGCTGCGCCAGGTCGTGCTCAACCTGCTCGGCAACGCAGTCAAGTTCACCGAGCGCGGCAGCATCTCGATCGACGCCCGGCGCGGCTGGCACAATGGCCGGGCGAACATCGAGATCATGGTGGCGGACACCGGCATCGGCATCGCCGCGGATCGCCAGGCGGCGATCTTCGAACAGTTCGTCCAGGCCGAGGAGTCCACCGCGCGCCGCTTCGGCGGCACCGGTCTCGGGCTGGCGATCAGCAGCCAGCTCGCGCAGCTGATGGGCGGGACGCTCGATCTGGAGAGCGAGCAGGGCAAGGGCACGCGTTTCACGCTGCGCGTCCCGCTCGAGCTAGCCGACGGGGATGCTCGGCGCACCGCAGCCGTCGACAGCAGGGAAGACCAGCCTGAGCGCCCGCTCCGGATCCTTCTCGCCGAGGATCACGACGTCAATCAGGAGCTGATGAACGCGATGCTCGCGCGGTTGGGCCATGAATCGGTGACCGTGGCCGACGGTGCCCAGGCGCTCCACGCCGCGATGGCGGCCGCACGTGCGGACAAGCCCTTCGACCTCGTCCTGATGGACATGCAGATGCCGGTGATGGACGGGCTCGAGGCGGCGCGTGCGATCCGGAGCGCGGGCCTGTCGGCCGAAGCGCTGCCGATCCTCGCGCTCACCGCCAACGCCTATGCCGACGACATAGCGGCGTGCCTCGCCGCCGGGATGCAGGCGCATGTCGCCAAGCCGGTCCAGCTCGCCGATCTGGGCGTGGCGATCCGCCGCTGGACCCGCATCGACGCCGCGCCCCCCGCTGCCGCGCCGCCGATCCCGAAGCTCGCGATCTCGCCGAACCTTCGCGCACGGTACGAGACCCGCAAGGCCGAGCTACTCGGCTGCGCCGAGAGCATCGCGGCAGCGGGGAGCTTCGACGATACTGCAATTGAAGAACTCCGCGGCCTGCTCCACAAGCTCGCTGGCACCGCGGGAATGTTCGAGGAAGCACCGCTCGGGAACAAGGCTTCGGACCTCGAGGAAGCGCTCGAGCATTGCCCGGCGGAGGACCGTCCGGCGCGAGTTCGTGAAGTCATCGAAGCGCTCACCCAAGCCGCGTAGCTCTCACCCGCCGCCAATCTTGCCTGCCGCGTCGAGCGCGTCGTCGTGGTCATCGACCGCGCACCTGCCAGCCTTGTTCGGCAAGAGCCGCGCGCTTATCTCCCGTGAACCCCGATTGGAGTTCGCACCGACATGGATCTCTTCCTGACCGCAGCGCCGTCAAATCCCGCCGTCAGGAAAGTCTCGACCCATGTCCGCCTCCCTATCACTCGCCAATCTCAGCTGGTCCACGCCTGACGGGCGTCCCGTCCTCGCCGACGTCTCGCTTTCGATACAGCAGGAACGCGTCGGCATCGTCGGCCGTAACGGAGTCGGGAAGAGCACGCTCCTGAAGCTCGTCTCCGGCGAACTTGCCCCAACGGGCGGCCGTGTCGTCGTGGAAGGCACGATCGGCACGCTGCGCCAGATCACCCAGGTCTCGCCGCAAGAGAGCGTCGCCGACCTGATGGGGGCAGCGGCCGGGCTCGCGCTGCTGCGCAAGTCCGAGGCCGGGTTGGCCTCGGTCGAGGACCTCGCCGAGGCCGACTGGATGCTGGAGGCCCGCGCGGCGGAAGCGCTCGCACAGGTCGGGCTCGACGTCCCGTTGGACGCGCCGCTCGTCCGCCTTTCGGGCGGGCAGCGGACGCGCGCGGCGCTGGCGGGAGCGCTGTTCCGCCGGCCCGACTTTCTTCTGCTCGACGAGCCCACCAATGATCTGGACCGCGACGGCCGCCGTGCGGTCCGCGAACTGCTCGAGAGCTGGCGTGCGGGCGCGCTGGTCGTGAGCCACGACCGCGAGTTGCTCGAAGGAATGGACGCAATCGTCGAGCTGACGTCGCTGGGCGCCGCGCGCTACGGCGGGAGCTGGAGCGCCTGGCGGGCACGCAAGGCGATCGAGCAGGAGGCGGTCGAGCGCGATCTGGCCTCGGCCGAGCGTCGCGCGGCGGACGTCGCGCGCAAGTCGCAGCAGGCAGTGGAGCGCCAGCAGCGCCGGGATGCCGCCGGCAGCCGCAAGGGGGCGCGCGGCGACTTGCCGCGAATCCTGGTGGGCGCGCGCCGCGATCGCGCGGAGAAGACCGGCGGCGACGGCGCGCATCTCGCCCAGCGGCTGCGGGCCGAGGCGGAGCGATCGCTGGCCGAGGCGAAGAACCGGGTCGAGCGCCTGTCGGCCATGACGGTGCAACTGGCGTCGACCGGTCTTTCCTCCGGCCAACGCGTTCTCGATGTCGAGGCGCTGCGCTTTGGCTATGTTCCGGACGAGCCGGTGCTCGATGGCGTATCGTTCGGGCTTGCAGGACCGGAGCGTGTAGCGATCTGCGGCCCCAACGGATCGGGCAAGTCGACGCTGCTGGGGCTTGTCGCCGGGCAACTCGTGTCCTGGCAGGGACGGGCGGCAGTGCATGTGCCCTTCGCCTATTTCGACCAGCGGGTGAGCATCCTCGACGCCGGGGCGACCGTCGCCGAGAATTTCCGACGTCTCAATCCGTCGATGACCGACAATGATTGCCGCGCGGCGCTGGCGCGGTTCCAGTTCAGGGCCGATGCCGCGGACCGCCGGGTGGAGACGCTCAGCGGCGGGCAATTGCTGCGGGCGGGGCTCGCCTGCGTGCTCGGCGGTCCCACGCCGCCGCCGCTGCTGCTGCTCGACGAGCCGACCAATCACCTCGATCTGGATTCGATCGCAGCGGTCGAAGCGGGGCTAAAGGCCTTCGACGGCGCGCTTCTGGTCGTCAGCCACGACGAGGCGTTCCTCGACGCCATCGGGGTGACGCGTCGGATCGATCTCGCCGGTTGCTAGCGTCGGCTGGCGAAGATCGGTCGCCACTTTCAGGGCCCAGGCGTGCGCCCCCTGCTGCTGGCTGAGCGCCAGCGCCTCGTCGAGCAATGCGCGGCTCGCCTGCTCCTGCGCGCCGGACAGGCGCAGCACTTGCGCCTTGAGACGGATCAACTCGGGCAGCGCGAACCGCTCGCCCCTCGATTCGCAGCTCGCGAGCGTGGCGTCGACCAGGTCGCACGCTTCGGCGAGCCGCGCATCGAGAATGAAGCCCCGCACCAGCGCGATGACGAAGGGGGTGGTGAGCAACTCGTAGCGCGCGGCGCGCAGCCGGGAGAGGCTGTTCTCGACCGCAACCAGCGCCTCGCCGGTGTGCCCGCGCTGGATCGCCAGCTCGCCGCGAAAGCCCAGCGCGGCCGCCATATAGGGACCGAGCGCATTGATCTCCGCGAGTTCGGTAAAGGCGGCGAGGTCCTGCTCGGCGGCCGCGAAATCCCCCATCCAGA
>DATLJJ010000447.1:0-6368 GCA_035538975.1 Sphingomonas sp.
CCGCGCCCAGCCGGGTACGCCCTCCCCGCTCCCCTCCTGCGAAGCGGCAGGACTGGTCCGGTTGAGCGCATCCCAGGCAGCCTGCCGGCCTCCGGCGGCGGCCTCGCCGAGGCCGAGCGCATGCGAGGCGCGCGAAGCGGCTGCGTTGCCGGCGGCCCGTGCGACACCGCGCACGCCGGCGGCCAGGCCGGGCCTCGCTGCAGTCTCCTGGCCAAGGGTCCAGGCAGTCGTCGCGGCCGCGCCCATCGCAGTGCCGGCGCGAACCGCGCCGAGCGCCGCGCCCCCTGTCGAGCGCGCCCCTGCGAGTGCGCCGCCGCCGGCCAGCATGGGGACGGCGGCGGCACCCGCGGCAGTGCCAAGCGCCGCGCCGGCACCAAGCTGCGGCGCGCCCGCGACCAGGCCCGAAGCGACGCCGGGGCCGAAAATGCCGAGGCCGAGCAGGGCAAGCGCGCCCAGTGTCAGGCTCATCGCCGCAGCGAGATCGGGCTCCTGGCCCTGCATCGACGAGACGAACTCGGCGAAGAAGCCCGAGCCAATGCCGAGTATGACGGCGAGCACCATCACCTTGATGCCCGAGCTCACGACATTGCCGAGCACGCGTTCGGCAAGGAAGCTGGTGCGGTTCCACAGCGCGAAGGGCACGAGGATGAAGCCGGCGAGGCTCGTCAGCTTGAACTCGATTATGCAGACGAACATCTGCACCGCGAGGATGAAGAAGGCGAGGATGACGACCAGCCAGGCGAACAGCAGCACCGCGATCGTCAGGAAATTGTCGAAGAAGCTGACGAATCCCATCATGTCGGACGCCTGGTCGAGCAGCGGCCAGGCTGCCTGGAAGCCGGTCTCGGCGACCTTGCCGGGGCGCAGCAGATCATCGACCAGGAGACTGCCGCCGCCGGCAGTGAGCCCGGCCTGCGCGAACGAGCGGAAGATGATGTCTGCGAGCGTCGCGAAGCTGTTCAGGATGAAGGCGAACGCGCCGATGTAGAGGATCTTCCTCAGGAGGCGGCCGATGACATTGTCCTCGCCGCCCATCGCCCAGAAGAGGCCGGCGAGGGTTATGTCGATCCCGATCAGCGTAGCGGTCAGGAAGCGGACGTCGCCGCCGAGCAGCCCGAATCCGCTGTCGATGTAGCGGATGAAGGCCTGCATGAACCGGTCGATGATCCCGAGATCGTCCACGCGATCATACTCCAGTGAGGCAATTGCCGCGGGCCCCGGCGGGGAGGCGGCCGGGGCCCGCGGACTGCGGGCGCGGCGACAAGGGGGCGCAAGTCGCCGCGCCCGGTCCCTAGTGCTGCGTGTAGGCCGAGCCGGAGCCGAGGAACCTGCGCATCCGCCCGCGCGCGTCGCGGCTGTCCTGCGCGCGGCGCGCCGCGTCGGTCGCCTCGGCGCGATATTGCGCCGCCATCAGGTTCTGGATCTGGAACTGCTGTTTGGCGACCAGCGCCAGCAGCTGGTTGGTCGCCTGCTGCGCCTGCAGTCCGCCCTCGGCGCCCTGGCTCCTCGCGACCAGCTGGTGGAGCGTATCGGCATCGGCAGCCACATTCTCGACCACCTGCGCCTGGACGGACATGGTCTGGCGAAAGGCCGCCATGGCCGTGTCGAGCCGGGCGCGGGCGCTGCGGACCTGCTGGTCGCGCGTCATCGCCGCGTCGAACTGCTGCGGGAAGAGCTTGCGGAACTGGTCGTCGAGGCGCCCGATGCGGAAGTCGATACCCTGCGCCTGCCCCATCAGCCGGTCGACTGCCTGGAGCCTCGAGGTGAGCTGCTCGACTTCGGGGAAGCCGATCCTCGACAGGCCCCTGGCCTGGTTGAGCAGCATCTGCGCCTCGTTCTGGAGCGAACGGATCTGGTTGTCGATCTGCTGGAGCGCGCGGGCCGCACCCAGCAGGTTCTGGCTGTAGTTGTTCGGGTCGAACACCGTGATCTGGGCGCGCGCCGGCGGGCTCGAGGTCAGCACAGCCATCGTCAGCGATGCCATCGCTGCGGTCCCGAGTGCGGTTGCGCTCAACAGCTTCCTGGCTGGCAGGCGAACAAGCATGGCAGTCACTCCTGGGAGGGGAAGGCGGGAAAGGCGGCGAGGAGATCGGCGGCCCAGTCGAGCCCGCAATCGCGAAGAAAGCGCACGGCGAACGCCTCGGGGCTCCCGCCGGCGACCAGCGCGTCGATGCGCTTCTGGATGGCGGGATCGGAAGCGCCGCACAGCGCAAGCGCGATCGGTCCCAGGTCGAGTTCGAACAGCCGGTTTCCACGCGCGGACTGGAGATAATAATGCCGCTTGGGGGTCGCGCGGCTGACCAGCTCGATCTGGCGCGCGTTCAATCCGAAGCGCTGATAGGCCTCGCGCGACTGCGGCTCGATCGCCCGGTCGTTGGGCAGCAGGATGCGCTGCGGGCAGCTCTCGATGATCGCGGGCGCGATCGGGCTCGAGGCGATGTCGGCGAGGCTCTGGGTCG
The DNA here is from genome assembly GCA_035538975.1 of Sphingomonas sp. Taxonomy (GTDB): domain Bacteria; phylum Pseudomonadota; class Alphaproteobacteria; order Sphingomonadales; family Sphingomonadaceae; genus Sphingomonas. Next base: position 2,460 of record DATLJJ010000447.1, read on the forward strand.
CGAACAGCACCGCGACATTCTTCTTGCGCAGCACCTTGAGCCATTCGCGGATCCGCGCGGCGAACAGCGGATGGTCGAGGAAGATCCAGGCCTCGTCGAGGATCAGCAGCGTCGGCCGCCCGTCGAAGCGTTCCTCGAGCCGGTGGAAGAGATAGGTGAGCACCGGTGCGACCACGCTCCCCTGCCCCATCAGCCCCTCGGTCTCGAAGCACTGGATGTCGGCCAGCGCCAGCTTCTGCTCGGCCGCGTCGAGGAGGCGCCCATAGGGACCGTCCAGCGTGTAGGCGCCAAGCGCGGTGCGCAGCGCATTCGACTGGAGCAGGAGCGCGAGGCCGGTGAGCGTCCGCTCCTCGACCGGCGCCGAGGCCAGGCTCGTGAGCGCCGACCAGACCGCCTCCTTCACTTCCGGCGTCACGGCGACCTTCTCGTGCGCGAGCAGCGCGGCGACCCACTCGGCCGCCCAGCTTCGTTCGGACATGTCGTCGATGCGCCCGAGCGGCTGGAAGGCAAGGCTCTCGCCGGCATCCATGCCCAGGCCAAGCGCATGGTGCGCGCCGCCCATCGCCAGCACCGCGGCGCGCGCCGAATATCCCTTGTCGAATATATAGATCCGGCTGCCGGCATAGCGGCGGAACTGCAGCGCGATCAGCGCCAGCAGCACCGACTTGCCGGCACCGGTCGGCCCCACCACCAGCATATGGCCGACGTCGCCGACATGAGTCGACAGGCGGAACGGCGTCGCGCCGGCGGTGCTGGCATGGAGCAGGGGCGGCCCGTCGAGGTGGGCGTTGTGCGCAGGGCCCGCCCAGACCGAGGACAGCGGCATCAGATGCGCCAGGTTGAGCGTATGGACGAGCGGCTGGCGGACGTTGGCATAGGCATGGCCCGGAAGCGACGAGAGCCAGGCCTCGACGGCGTTCACGCTCTCGCGCATGCAGGTGAAGCCGAGCCCGTTCACGATCCGCTCGACGCGGCGGACCTTGTCCTCGACCGCCTCGCGCCCGGTGTCGGTCACCGTGATGGTCGTGGTCAGATAGCCGAAGGCGACATGGTCGCCGCCCAGCTCCTGCAGCGCTGCATCGGCATCGGCGACCTTGTTGTCGGCATCGCTGTCGGTGAGCTGTACCGGCTGGTTGTACATCACCTCGCGCAGCAGCTGGGTGACCGACTTGCGCTTGTTGAACCACTGCCGCCGCAGCCTGGTCAGCACCCTGGTCGCATCCGCCTTGTCGAGCGCGATGAAGCGGGTGACCCAGCGCCAGGCGAAATCCTGATGGTTGAGCGCGTCGAGGATTGCCGGCCGGCTCATGTCGGGAAAGCCCATCACGCTCAGCGTGCGGACATGGCGCTCGCCGAGCATCGGCTCGAGCCCGCCGGTGAGCGGGGTGTCGGCGAGCAGCGCATCGAGATAGATCGGGGTTGCGGGCGGGTCGACGCAGTGGCGCCTGTCCGAGATCGCGCCGTGCAGGAAAGTCAGCGTCTCGCCGTCGTCGAGCGCGCGCACCTCGGGCATGAAGCCGGCGAACAGGTCGAGCGCGCGGTCGGTCTCGGCGACGAAGCGCGCGAGCGCGGCCCGCCAGTCCCGATCGCGATTTGCCTCGGGGCGTTCGACCAGCGAGCGCCCCGCGACATCGGCCGCGTCGGGCGGCGGCAGCCAGATCAGGGTCAGATGATGGCGGCTCTCAAAATGCTCGCCCCTGGCGAGGAAGGCGGCGCGGCGCTCCTCATCGACCAGCCAGCTTGCCGCCTCGGGAAAGCGGCTGTCGGGATAGGCCGCGGCCTCGCGCCGCTCGGCATCGAAGAACAGCGCCCATCCGGTGCCGAAGCGCCTGAGCACATTGTTCGCCCGCGCACAGGCCGAGACCAGCTCGGCCTCGGTCGCGGACTCGAGGTCGGGCCCGCGAAAGGCGAGCGTGCGCTGGAAGCTGCCGTCCTTGTTGAGGACCACCCCGGGGGCCACCAGCGCGGCCCAGGGCAGATGGTCGGCGAGCCGGTCGGCGCGGCTGCGATATTCTGCGAGATTCAGCATGACGGAGCCTTCAGCACGCGAGCCAGGCCTTCTGGCGCAGATGGCGGATCAGCACGGGCGCGAAGTCGGGATCGCGGCGCGCGGCGAAGACCGCGAGGCTGTGCCCCAGCGCCCACAGCAGCAGCCCTGCGAGCCATTGCTGCAGGCCGAGGGTGACCGCGGCGGCGACCGTGCCGTTGAGGATCGCGATGCCGCGCGGCGCGCCGGCGAGCAGGATCGGCGATCCGAGGCTCGCATGGATCGGCACCTCGAAGCCCTCGACAGGAGCGCTCCCGCCGGTCACGAGACCAGCGCCCCGCCGCCGAAGGAGAAGAAGGAAAGGAAGAAGCTCGAGGCGGCAAAGGCGATCGACAGACCGAAGACGATCTGGATGAGCTTGCGAAAGCCCCCCGCGGTCTCGCCGAACGCCAGCGTCAGCCCCGTCGTGATGATGATGATCACCGCGACGATCTTGGCGACGGGCCCCTGCACCGATTCGAGCACCTGCTGGAGCGGTTGCTCCCATGGCATGCCCGATCCCGCCGCCCACGCGCGCGCGGCGGCGACGAATGCCGCGACGGCGGCGGCGCCGGCGACAAGGGTCACTCGACGAAAGCGGATATGAGCAGGTGTCATGGCTGATCTCCCAAGGGTGCAGACAGGTCGCAAGGCTGGTCGACGAGGCTGTAGTTGCCGTCCGGATCGAGCCCGGCGACGCGCGCGATGGTGGTGACGCGGCGCTCGACGCCCCGCCCGGCAATGAACACGATCACGTCGATCGCCTCGGCGATGAGGCAGCGCGGCACGCTGACCACCGCCTCCTGCACGAGCTGCTCGAGCCGGTAGAGCGCGGCGAGCGCGCTGTTGGCATGGACCGTCGCGATCCCGCCCGGGTGTCCGGTGTTCCAGGCCTTGAGCATGTCGAGCGCCTCGGGCCCACGCACCTCGCCGACGATGATCCGGTCGGGCCGCAGCCGCAGCGTCGAGCGCACCAGGTCGGTCATGGACACCACGCCCGGGCGCGTGCGCAGCGCCACCGTATCGCTCGCCGGGCACTGCAGCTCGCGCGTGTCCTCGATCAGGATGACACGCGCATCGACCCGGCCCATCTCGGCGAGCAGCGCATTGGCGAGCGTGGTCTTGCCCGAGCTGGTGCCGCCCGCGACGAGGATGTTCCTGCGCTCCGCGACCGCGCGTCCGAGACGCGCGGCCGCGGCCCCGCTCATGATCCCGTCGGCGACATAGTCGTCGAGCGTGTGGAGCCGCCCGGCCGGCTTGCGGATCGAGAAGCACGGGCCCGGCGACACCGGCGGCAGCACGCCCTCGAACCGCTCCCCTGCCCTGCCCTCCCCGTGCGGCGGCAGCTCGGCCGAGACAATCGGCGCCTCAATGTGCACTTCGGCGCGGGCATGCGATGCCACCAGACGGATGATGCGCTCGACCTGGGCAGCGTCCATCCGCAGCCCGGTGTCGACCCGACCCTCGCCGAGGATGTCGACCCGCAATGCGCCGTCGGGATTGACCATCACCTCGGCGACGCGCGGATCCCCCAGCGCAGCGGCGATCGCCGGCCCCATTGCGGTCCGCAGCATCGCGCGGCGGCGATCGGCGGAGGTCGCCCCGCTCACCGGCCCGACCCGTCGGGCGAGATCGTGCGGCGACCGTCGGCGATCTGCCGCGCGACCTGGCCCACAAAGGCCTCGAACCGCTTCGCCGCCATGGCACGCCCGGCATGGTCGTTCTCGGCGAGCGGCGGCTGCACCGCGAGCTCGTAGCGGACGAACAGCGCGATCGTCTCGAGGAGCACATGGTTGTCGCGCTCGAGCCGGCCGAGCGCGGCGCTCATCCGGTCGAGGCGAAGCCCGAAGCGCTCCTCGAGCTCGGAGGTGCCGCGCCGGGTC
>DATLJJ010000448.1:0-3197 GCA_035538975.1 Sphingomonas sp.
TTAGCGGGGGTTTTCGGCCCGCGCAAGCGCCCGTGTACGCGAAATCAACTTAATCCGACATTCTCCGTCTCGAACAGCCGATCGACCTCCAGAACCAGGTCGCGCAGGTGGAACGGCTTGGAGAGCACGCGTGCCTGCGGCATCTGCTTGCCGGCCTTGAGCGTCACCGCGGCGAAGCCGGTGATGAACATCACGCGCATCTCCGGCGCCATCTCGCTCGCGCGCTGGGCGAGCTCGATTCCGTCCATCTCGGGCATCACGATGTCGGTGAGCAGCAGGTCGAACTTCTCGGCCTCGAGCAGCGGAATCGCTTCGGTGCCGCGATCGACGGCGCTGACCGCATAGCCCGAGCGCTCGAGCGCACGGGTGAGGTATTCCCGCATCACGCGGTCATCCTCGGCCAGCAAAATACGGATCATTCGACCTTACCTAACCCAAACACCGGGCATTATCTTATGCGCCAAGGCCTTAAGATTTTCCAGCTCGATCGGTCGCAAACCATTGCCGCTGCGGCGGCGCGAGCATAGGCAAGGGATGTGACGCCATCGCCCTCCTTCGTGCGGCACGGGCCGCCCGAGCCGGTTACGCCGGTGGTGCTTTCGGTGCCGCATGCGGGGCGCGACTATCCGCTTGCGCTGCGTTCGTCGATCCAGGTGCCGCTCCCGGCGCTGCGCGTGCTCGAGGACCGCTATGCCGATCTGCTCGCGCTCGATGCGCGCCGCACCGAGACACTGTTCGTGGCGCAGCGCCCCCGCGCCTGGATCGATCTCAACCGTGCCGAGCACGAGCGCGATCCGCGGCTCGACGACGGCGCAGGCGCGCACGGCCAGCCGCTGTCGGCCAAGCTGCGCAGCGGGCTGGGACTGGTGCCGCGACGTGCGGGCAATTCGGGCGACATCTGGCGGCGGCGGCTGAGCGACGACGACGTGCGGGGGCGCATCGCCGCCGACCACCGACCCTATCATGCGGCGGTCGCCGAGGCGCTGGCAGCTGCCCGGGCGCGGTTCGGCATCGCAGTGCTGGTCGACGTGCATTCGATGCCGCCGCTGGGCCCGGCGGACCGCAGCCCGCGGCTGGTGCTCGGCGACCGGTTCGGAAAATCTGCGGGCGCGCGCTTCCTCGGCCGGATCGAGGCGGTCGCGCGTGCGCATCGCGTGGCGGCCGCGGCCAACGCGCCCTATTCGGGCGGGCATATCCTCGACCGGCATGGCGATCCGCGCTGTGGCATTCACGCCATCCAGCTGGAGTTCGACCGGACGCTCTATCTCGACGGGGCGCTCGACGGCCCCGGTTCGGGGCTTCCGGCCACCGCGGCGCTGCTCCGCGCGGTCATCGACGCGCTCGCCGACGAAGCGCTGCCCGGCGCGATCGCGGCCGAATAGCACATAAAAAACCACCTCGTGCACGAGGCACGAGGTGGCCAAGGTTCAGGGAGGAGACACGCCCGAGGGCGTGCCGTACGGCCTCGCGAAAGGGGGGACACGACACCGTACAAGGCAAATATAAGTGAGACGTCCGAGAGTTCAAGGCCTGGCGGGCAACCGTTCCCGGCGTGCGGTCAGGCGTTGCGCTGCAGCCAGGGCGCCATGCGGACCAGCGCATTGTCGCGCCGGATGAAATGGTGACGCAGCGCGGCGGCGATGTGGAGCACGACCAGCGCCGCCATCAGCAGCCCGAGCATCTCGTGCGTCTCGTGCGCGGCTGCTGCGGCGCCGCCGCTCACGGGCAGGAGCGGGAGCTCAAAAAGGCCGAACCAGCCGAACGGCCGGGGACGCCCGGGATCCGAGGAGAAAATCCAGCCAGTGAGCGGCAGCGCCAGCAGCAGCAGGTAGAAGGTCCAGTGGACGCCCTTGGCGAGCGCCTTCTCCCACGCCGCCATCCCCTCGGGAAGCGGCGGCGGGCGGTGTGCGAGCCGCCAGGCGAGGCGCAGCACGCTGAGTACCAGAACCGTGACGCCGATCGACTTGTGCAGCGGCATCACGCGCACGCCTTCCAGCAGCGATTCGTGGAAGAGGCCGATGAAGAGATTGACGAGGACGAGCGCGGCGACCGTCCAGTGGAGGACGATCGCCCCCGTGCTGTACCGGTCGCCGCGCCTGATCACTTTCAGGCCGGGTTGACCAGCTGCGGCTCGGGCATCTTGCCCATGCGCATCTGGCGCCCGAAGATGTCGCGCATCATCGAGAGCGAGAAGAGGTGCGCGTAGATGAGCGGCAGCATGCCGTTCTGGACGATCTTGCGCAGCTGGTCGCCGCGCAGCTCGTTGAGCTTGTTCTCGTCGACCATCATGAAGCCGCGATAGACGAAGGGCTGGGCCGCGCCCTCGGGCTGGATCGAGACTTCGCCGTCGATCAGCAGGCCGAGCTCCTGGAGTTCCTTCATGAACATCGCGGTGCGGGCGCCGGCCTGCTCGAACTGCTCGTTGAACTGCAGGATGTTCTTGGTGAGCTCGCTCGGCTCGCCTTCCTCGAACAGCTTCTCGCCTTCCTCGAACGCGCCGATCGTCTCCGACGTCGGGTCGAAGCAGAGCGACAGCTCATCGCTGTCCGGACGCAGGCGCGCGAGGAGATAGGGATAGCGGCGGATATAGGCCGGCACGTAGAAATTCTGCTCGAGCAGCTTGCCCTCTTCGTCGAAGAAGGTGTTCACGCCCTCGTTGAGCCCCATCAGCGCCAGCGGCACCGGATCCTCGCCCACCGAGAAGACGATCGGCATAAAGCGCTGCACGAGCGGGAACTCCTCCACCGTCACCGGCACGGCGTGCTGCCTGGCGAGGAACGCCGCCTTGTCGGTGGTGCGGACGCGGAAGTCGGCGTGCAGCTGGCTCGAAAGCGGCTCGATACGGTTGTAGAACAGCGGAAGCGACTGCTGTGGCGCGCTGGCCATCATACTCTCCTGGAAAATGTTTGCAGAATTGGTGAAGCGATCCCCGGCAGGGTCTATGGTGTGCGCAGGCCTGGTGCAAGCGTCACCAGCTTGCCGGGGTTGAGAATTCCGTGCGGATCGAGCGCGCCTTTGATGGCCCGCAGCGCAGCGATCCTGGCGGGCGGGCTAAGCCGTTCCAATTCGGCACGTTTCATCTGGCCGATCCCATGTTCGGCCGAGATCGATCCGCCCGCAGCCACGACCATGTCGTGGACGAAACGCGTGATCGCGGGCCCCTCTTCCCTGTACCAGCGATCGGGATCGACGCCTCG
>DATLJJ010000449.1:0-1646 GCA_035538975.1 Sphingomonas sp.
AGCCCGCCGTGGATCAGCTTGGTCGAGGCGGACGAGGTGTGGCCGGCCAGATCGTCCTTTTCGACCAGCAGCACGCTCAGGCCATTGAGCGACGCCTCGCGCGCGATGGCGCAGCCGTTGATCCCGCCGCCAACGATGAGAAGGTCATAGGGCACGACCGCCAGACTAAGGAGTTGGTAGGCGGGTCGCGAGTCCCTATTGTGAGGGTCCAATGGCAAGAACCAAAACAAAAGCGGGGTTGCCCACGCGGCAGCAAATCCTCGATTTCATCACATCGTCGGACACGCCCGCGGGCAAGCGCGAGATCGCCCGCGCCTTCGGGCTGCACGGGCAGGACAAGATCGCGCTCAAGGCGCTGCTCAAGGACATGAGCGACGAGGGGCTGATCGACGTCGCTCCCGGCCGGGCCTTCCACAAGATGGGCGGCGTGCCCAAGGTGACCGTGCTGCGCATCGTCGATGCCGACGGCGACACGACCTGGGCAGTGCCCGAGCGCTGGGAGGCCGAGGGCATTCCCGTGCCGCGCCTCCGCGTCCGCGAGCAGCGCGGCAAACGCAGCGCGCTGGGCGTGGGCGACCGCATCCTCGCGCGCACCGAGGAAGCCGGCAACGGGCTGATCGCACATCCGATGAAGAAGCTCGCGCGCGGCGAGGAGCAGATGCTCGGCGTGGTGCACGAGGAGGGTGGGCGGCTCTATCTGCAGGGCGTCGAGAAGAAGGAGCGGCGGAGCTATCCGATCTCCGACCGCAACGGCGCCGAGCCCGGCGATCTGGTGCTCGCCGAAAAGGCGGGCAAGCCGCCGCGCATCTTCGCGCGGGTGACCGAACGGCTGGGCGATCCGTTCGCGCCGCGCAGCTTCTCGCTGATCGCGATCCACCGCCACGGCATCCCAAACGTGTTCTCCGACGAGCTGCTGGCCGAGGCCGAGCGGGTGTCGAAGCAGGAGCTGGGCGAGCGCGAGGACCTGACGCATCTGCCGATCGTCGCGATCGACCCGGCCGACGCGCGCGACCATGACGACGCGGTCTGGGCCACGCCCGACGACGATCCGGCGAACCCGGGCGGATGGAAGGCAGTGGTCGCGATCGCCGACGTGAGCTTCTACGTCCGACCCGGCTCGATCCTCGATCGCGAGGCACGCAAGCGCGGCAATTCGGTCTATTTCCCCGACCGCGTCGTGCCGATGTTGCCCGAGATCCTTTCGGCCGAGGTCTGCTCGCTCAAGGAAGGCGCCGACCGCGCGGCGATGGCGTGCCACCTCCAGGTCTCGAAGGACGGGACGCTCAAGAACTGGCGCTTCAGCCGCGCAGTGGTGCGGATTGCGGCGAACATCGCCTATGAGGACGCGCAGGCGGCGATCGACGGGACGATCGAGCATCCGCTGACCGAGACCGCGCTCCAGCCGCTGTGGGACTGCTGGCGGGCGCTCTACAAGGCGCGCGAGAACCGCGAGCCGCTCGACCTCGACCTGCCCGAGCGGCGGATCATGCTCGACGAGATGGGCCGCATCCTCTCGGTGGCGCCGCGCGAGCGGCTCGACGCGCACAAGCTGATCGAGGATTACATGATCGCGGCCAATGTCGCCGCAGCCAAGGCGCTCGAGGCCAAGAAGGCCCCGGTGATGTACCGCGTCCACGAGCCGCCGG
>DATLJJ010000450.1:0-6644 GCA_035538975.1 Sphingomonas sp.
TCGCCGCCCAGGCGCTGGCAGTGGGCAAGGATCTGGGCTGGGATGCCGAGAAGGTGAACGTCAACGGCGGCGCGATCGCGATCGGCCACCCGATCGGCGCCAGCGGCGCGCGCGTGCTCACCACTTTGCTCTACGAGATGCAGAAGCGCGACGCGAAGAAGGGCCTCGCGACGCTGTGCATCGGCGGCGGCATGGGCATCGCGATGTGCGTCGAGCGCTGAGGCAAGTTACGGAAATCGCTGGACGGGACGCGGGCGGCCATCGGTCGCGCGCGGCCTGTTACATTTGTTACATCGCCGTTACACCCTGTTGCATGATTACAACATCAAGAAACAAACCCCAGCGCGCAACATAATTGCTCTTGCGTGGATACGTGGCGTGCCTCCCAATGGCGTTCACCGGCCATTCAGATGATAAAGGGGCACGAAGATGAATTTCTCTCGTCTGCTCGGCGCAACGGCTCTTGCCAGCGCCTCGTTCATCCTACCGCAGGCGGCCTTAGCACAGGCTACAGATACGACCGCCGCTCCCACTGCGGCGCAGGACACACCCGAAGCTCAGGACCAGGAAGAAGCGCCCGGAGAACAGATCGTCGTCACGGGTACGCGTATTCGTGCACCAAACCTCGAATCGAACGTGCCGATCACGTCGATCTCGGGCGAGGAGATCTTCCAGCAGGGCCAGAACAACCTGGGCGACACGCTGAACGACTTGCCGCAGCTCCGCAGCACCTTCGCGCAGCAGAATCCCGGCCTCGGCATCGGCATCGCGGGCCTGAACCTCCTCGATCTTCGCGGCCTCGGCACGCAGCGCACGCTGACGCTGGTCAACGGCCGCCGCCACGTCGCGTCGGACCTTCAGAACAATGCGGTCTCGGTCGATGTCAACACGATCCCGAACGATCTCATCGAGCGAATCGAGATCGTGACCGGCGGCAATTCGGCTATCTACGGTTCGGACGCGATCGCGGGTGTGGTCAACTTCATCCTGAAGAAGGACTTCGAGGGCATCCAGGTTCGCGGCGGGGCCGGCATCTCCGAATATGGCGCCGGCGGCAACCAGTTCGTGTCGGCGCTGGTCGGCAAGAACTTCGCGGACGGCCGCGGCAACATCACCCTCCACGGTGAGTTCGCCAACCAGGACCGCGTCTACGGCAGCGACATTCCGTTCATGCGCCGTAACGATGGCTTCGTGGTCGTCGACACCGATCCCGCCGGTCTGCCCGGCAACAGCGACGGCATTCCGGACCGCGTGTTCATGCGCGACATCCGTACCGCCAGCATCTCGCAATACGGCGTGATCCCCGTCGTGCAGCCCACCACAGCTCCCGGCTGCGGCGTCGGCATCATCAACGGCACGCTCCCGGGCACACCCTACAACTGCACCTATGTCTTCAACGGGCTGGGCCAGCTGTCGCCGCAGACCGGTTCGCGGACCGGCACCGGCCCCATCGGCGGCATCATCGGCGGCAATGGCATCACCGGTCGCGAAGGCCAGCTGCTGTCGGTCCTGCCGTTCAACCAGCGCTACAACTTCAACCTGCTAGCCCACTACGAGTTCAGCCCGGCCGCGGAGCTGTTCCTCGAAGCCAAATATGCCAATGTGCACACCATCGGCTCGAACTCGGGTCCGGCGTTCAACCAGGGCGCAGGCCAGACCTTCGGCGATGCACGCGCCAACTTCCGGCTGGATAACCCGTTCCTGACACCGGACCAGCGAACCACAATCGCCAATGCGATCCTCGCCTCTGGTTTCCGGACCAGCCTGACCGGCCGCACGGCGCTCACCGCGGCCGACCAGGCGGCGATCGCGGCGGGCAGCTTCCGCTTCGTGACGGCGCGCAACCTGATCGACCTGGGCCTGCGTGACGAAGACGCCAAGCGCGAGACCTATCGTGCGGTGATCGGCCTGCGCGGGACCTTCAACGACGACTGGTCGTACGAAGTCTCGGCGAACTACGGCCGCACCAACGAGGACATCACCATCCTCGGCAACGTCAACGTCCAGCGCCTGCTGCTGGCGTTCGACGCGGGCTTCAACCCGGCGACCGGCCGCATCCAGTGCCGTTCGCAGTTCGTGCCCGGCGCCGGCACGATCCCGGCCGATACCGATGGCATCCCCGCGGCCGAAGCGGCTCTTGCCGCCGACATCGCAGCCTGCGTGCCCTACAATCCGTTCGGCGCCGCGGACAACAGCGCTGCCCGCGATTACATCGTGACCAATTCCGGCAGCAGGGGTCATCTCGAGCAGCTGGTGTTCAACGGCTATGTCTCGGGTGACACGAGCCAGTGGTTCGAGCTTCCGGGCGGCCCTGTGCGCTTCGCGATCGGTGGCGAGTATCGTCGTGAGGACGCCTATTTCAAGGCCGACGACATCGTCGAATCGGGCGTGACCTTCCTCAATGCGCTCCAGACCTTCGATCCCGACGCCTTCGAAGTGAAGGAAGCATTCGCCGAGCTCCAGCTCCCGCTTCTGAAGGACATCCCGTTCATCGAAAGCCTGACCTTGAGCGGCGCCGCGCGTGTCTCGAGCTATCAGGGCGCGACCGGCACGGTATGGGCTTATAACGGCGGCGTGGAATGGGCGCCGATCCATGACATCCGCTTCCGGGCCAACTTCGCCCGGGCGGTACGCGCGCCGAACTACACCGAAACCGCGGATCCGCTGGGGCAGGATTTCGCCCCCGGCTTCCAGGATCCGTGCCGTTCGGGAAGCCTTGGCGCCGGCTCGCAGTACCGCGCCGCGAACTGCGCCGCTGACCTCGGCGCCCTGGCCGGCAACGTCGACTTCAACAATCTCCCGACCTATTCGCTGGAGATCCTGAGCGGCAGCAATCCGGACCTGCGCGAAGAGACGTCGGATTCCTGGACGATCGGCGCAGTGATCGAACCGCGCTTCACGCCGGGTCTGTCGCTCACCGTCGACTATTACAACATCAAGGTGAACAACGTCATCGTGACGCCGACGGCGCAGCAGATCGTCAACAGCTGCTACGACCTTCCGGACCTGAACAACCAGTTCTGCGCCCTGTTCGAGCGCTGGCGCGGCCCGGGCACGGGGCCGAACGACGAGGTCCCCGGCGAGATCCTGACGCAGTCGCTCGAGGCGACGCCCCTGAACTTCGCTTCGCGCGTTCGCAAAGGCATCGACGTCGAGGCCAAGTACCGGACGCGCTTCGGCGAGGACAATCTGCTCAGCACCCGCTTCCTGTGGGTCCACCAGTTCAAGAACAGCAACTATCAGGATCCGACCAATCCGGATTTCGAGAACCGGCTGCTCGACGAACTCGGCGACCCGACCGACGAGTTCCGCTGGAACATCGATCTCAAGGTTGATCGCGTCGGCGTGGGTTATGAGATGCGCTACATCGGCCCGATGCTCACGAGCCTCTATGAGGATTTCTTCAGCCTCCAGGGTCGCCAGCCGCAGAATGCCGACTGGGCCGACATCAGGAGCTACCCGGCGGTCCTCTACCACGACATCCGCTTCGACTATACGATCGGCAGCGAGAGCAGCGGCCTCAACTTCTTCTTCGGTGTCGACAACATCACCGACAAGGATCCGCCGCTCGGTTCGACTGCGACGGGGCCGGGTAGCGCGATCTACAATGTGCGCGGCCGCACCTATTACTCGGGCTTCCGCGCCCGGTTCTGATCGGTCGCAGTTGCTGATAGCATTTGGGGACGAGGGCCTGACCTTCGTCCCCTTTTCTTTCGCAGGCGCCGCCCCCTATGATTTCCCCGGTCGAAACCGCGCTACAACTGGTCCGAACCGGTCAGACTGCGGAAGCGGCTGCCGCACTTCGGGTAGCGGGAGATGGTGGCGATGCGGTTGCGCTCGCCGAACTCGCCACCTGGTATCTGCACGGCGAGTTGATCCCGCGCGACCTCGAGGCGGCACGCGGCTGCCTCTCCCGAGCCGTGGCCATCGGTCATGTCGACGCCGCGCTGATGGAGGTGGCGCTCACTGCGAACGGCAGCGGCGGCGCACCGGACTGGCAGGGCGCAGTCGCGCTTCTGCGCAGAGCGGCGGCGAACGACCCGTTGGCGTCGCAGCACCTGCAGTTGCTCGACCAGATGGCGCTCGACGCGGATGGCACGCCGCGCGATCTTCCCCCCGGGCGTCTCCTGAACGCCAGCCCTCGCGTCGAGCATTTCGCGCGGTTCTGCACACCCATCGAATGCGCCTTTGTCGCGTCGATCGCAGCCCCCTCGCTCCAGCCCGCGACCGTCGTCGATCCGGCGAGCGGCAGGATGATCCCGCACCCGATCCGCACATCGAACGACGCCCCCATCGGCCCCGCGCAGGAATCGCTTGTCGTGCAGGCAATCAACCGCCGCATCGCCGCCGTCACGGGCACCGAGGCAGCGCAGGGCGAGCCGCTCACCGTGCTGCGCTACGAGCCGGGGCAGCAATACCGTCCCCACCTCGACGCGCTCCCCGCACCGGCGCGCAACCAGCGCGTCCGCACTGCCATTCTCTATCTCAACGCGAACTTCACCGGCGGCAAAACCGTCTTTCCGCTGCTCGACATCAAGGTCGCGCCGGGCGCCGGCGACCTGCTCGTCTTCGATAACGTCGATGCGCAGGGTGCGCCCGAGCCGCGCAGCCGGCACGCCGGGCTTCCCGTCGTCAGCGGCACCAAATGGATCGCCACGCGCTGGATCCGCGCGCGGCCCACGAGTGCCTGGGAGCTCTCCGACGAAGCACGCGCAGCAACGCGGGTCAGCTAGTCCACACCCGGTCGAACCGCGACCCCAGCCCCGTCAGCAACTCGTACTGCGAGAGCCCGCTCAACGCCGCGGTCTCAGGCAGCGCATAGTCGAGCGACACCCAGTCCCCTTCGCCGAGTTCGGGCGCGGCGTCGACGCCCACGGCCGTCATATCCATCGAGACGCGTCCCAACACCGGCAGCAGCCTGTCGCCGGCCCATGCCCGGCCCTTGCCCGAGAAGCAGCGCAGATAGCCGTCGGCATAGCCGATGTTGAGGATCGCGACCTCGGTGTCCGCCGGGGCGGTCCACGTCGCGTTGTAGCCGAGGATGTCGCCCCCGCGCACGCGGCGACGCTGGAGGATCTGCGCCTCCGGCGTCACTACCTGGCGGATGCCGTCGTGGCCCGCGCGCTGCTTGCCGCCGTAGAGGGCAATTCCCGGCCGGGTGAGGTCGAAGTGATAGTCCGCGCCCAGCACGATCCCCGCCGAATTGGCGAGGCTCAGCCGCCTGGCCGGGGTCCGCCCCTTGAGCGCCGCCAGTGCCTCGCGCTGTCGGGCATTGAGCGGCACATCCTCGTCGGCGCAGGCGAGATGGCTCATCAGCGTGTCGACCGCGAGCCCGTCGAGCAGCCCCGCCGCCACCTCCTCGGGCGCGATGCCCAGCCGGTTCATGCCCGTGTCGATCATCACGTCGCACGCACCCCCGCCGCCCTCGCGCCAGCGCCGCACCTGCTCCACCGTGTTGAGCACCGGTCGCACGCGCGCCGGCCGTTCGCCGGCCATGTCCTCCGCACGCACGCCGTGGAGCACCGAGACCGTCACCCCCAGATACGCCAGCGCCGCCGCCTCGGCCCAGGTAGCGACGAAGAAGTCGCGACACCCCGCTTCCGCCAGCCGCCGCACCACGTCGCGTGCGCCCAGCCCATAGCCGTTCGCTTTCACCGCCGCCCCACACGCCGCCCCACCGCTGAGCCGTGCGAGCAGCTGCCAATTGGCGACGAGCGCCGCGCCGTCGAGGCGCAGCCGAAGCGGAGCGTGAGTCATGCCGGACCGGTTAGCGGCGCGGAGCCGCCCGCGCCACCGTCTCCTTGAGCCCGAACAGCGTCACCAGCAGCGCCATCGCCACCACCGCGAAGGTGTACCAGAGCCCGGAATAGGGATTGCCGCTCTTGGCGACCATGTAGCTGCTGATCAGCGGCAGGAAGCCGCCGAAATAGCCCGTGCCGATGTGATAGGGGATCGACATCGAGCTGTAGCGGATGCGCGAGGGGAACATTTCGCTGAGCAGCGCGGCAACCGGCCCATAGGTCGCCCCCGAAAGCGCCATCAGGCCCAGGATGGCGAGAACGATCACCACGATGTTGCCTGCTGGCGGCACCACCTTGTCGAGCCGGTAGCCCGCGCGCTCGAGCGCCGCGTCGATGCTTTCGGCGCCCAGATCGCTCACCGGCGTGCCGCCCACCGATAGCGTCACCGCGGGCGCGCGCACGGTGCGATAGGCGATGCCGCGCTTGGAGAGATGGTCGAGCAGCCTGCCGCATTCGTCGGTCTGCGCGGCAGCGAAGGGATCATAGCTGCACTGCGGCCCCGAGACGACGACCGGCGCGCGTCGCGCCGCCTCGGCCAGCCCCGGATTGGCCGCGCTGCCGATCACCCAGAAGAAGGGGAAGAGCAGCACCAGCGTCAGCGCATAGCCCCAGACGATCGGCTTCTTGCGCCCGATCCGGTCCGAGAGGTGGCCGAAGAAGATGAAGAAGCCGAGCCCCAGGATCGCGGTTCCGCCCGTGATCAACTGCGCCGCAGTGGGGTCGAGCCGCATCGGCCCCTGCAGGAATGACAGCACCGAGAACATCGAAGTGTACCAGATCACCGTCAGTCCGGCCGCGATACCGAACAGCGCCACCAGCAGTCGCCGCCAGTTGCCGGGATAG
>DATLJJ010000451.1:0-10805 GCA_035538975.1 Sphingomonas sp.
ACTCAAGAAGTTCGCGCGCGACCTCACCCAGGCCGCCCGCGACGGCAAGCTCGATCCCGTGATCGGGCGTGACGAGGAGATCCGCCGCACGATCCAGATCCTCGCTCGGCGCACCAAGAACAATCCCGTGCTGATCGGCGAGCCGGGCGTCGGCAAGACCGCGATCGCCGAGGGGCTGGCGCTGCGCATCGCCAACGGCGACGTGCCCGACAACCTCAAGAACCGCACGCTGATGGCGCTCGACATGGGTAGCCTGATCGCGGGCGCGAAGTATCGCGGCGAGTTCGAGGAACGGCTCAAGGGCGTGCTCGACGAAGTGAAGGCCGGCGAAGGCGACATCATCCTGTTCATCGATGAGATGCACACGCTGATCGGCGCGGGAAAGAGCGAAGGCGCGATGGACGCGTCCAACCTGCTCAAGCCGGCACTCGCCCGCGGCGAGCTCCACTGCATCGGCGCGACCACGCTCGACGAATACCGCAAGCACGTCGAGAAGGACCCTGCGCTGCAGCGGCGCTTCCAGCCGGTGTTCGTCGGCGAGCCCACGGTCGAGGACACGATCTCGATCCTGCGCGGGCTCAAGGAGAAGTACGAGCTGCACCATGGCGTGCGCATCACCGATGCGGCGATCGTCAGCGCCGCGACGCTCTCCAACCGCTACATCACCGACCGCTTCCTGCCCGACAAGGCGATCGACCTGATGGACGAAGCGGCAAGCCGCATCCGCATGGAAGTCGAGTCCAAGCCCGAGGAGATCGAGAATCTCGACCGGCGAATCATCCAGCTCAAGATCGAGCGCGAGGCGCTGAAGAAGGAGACCGACGCCGCGTCGAAGGACCGGCTCGCGAACCTGGAGGCCGAACTCGCCAACCTCGAGCAACAATCGGCGGAGCTCACCACGCGCTGGCAGGCGGAGAAGGACAAGATCGCATCCGAGGCGCGGCTGAAGGAGCAGCTCGAGGCGGCGCGGCTCGAACTCGAGCAGGCGCAGCGCGCGGGGGATCTCGGCAAGATGGCCGAACTCAACTACGGCACCCTCCCCGCGCTCGCGAAGCAGCTCGAGGAAGCGCAGGCGACCACCAAGGGCGCGATGCTGCGCGAGGAAGTCACCGCCGACGATATCGCCGGGGTGGTGAGCCGCTGGACGGGCATTCCCGTGGACAAGATGCTCGAGGGCGAGCGCGAGAAGCTGCTACAGATGGAGCAGGCTCTCGGCGCGCGGGTGATCGGCCAGGCGGATGCAGTGAAGGCCGTCTCTACCGCGGTGCGGCGTTCGCGGGCGGGGCTGCAGGATCCGAACCGGCCGCTCGGCTCGTTCCTGTTCCTCGGGCCGACAGGCGTCGGCAAGACCGAGCTGACCAAGGCACTCGCCGAATTCCTGTTCGACGATCCCAATGCGATGGTGCGCATCGACATGAGCGAGTTCATGGAGAAGCACGCGGTCGCGCGGCTGATCGGCGCGCCTCCGGGCTATGTCGGCTATGAGGAAGGCGGCGTGCTGACCGAGGCGGTCCGGCGGCGACCCTATCAGGTGGTGCTGTTCGACGAGGTCGAGAAGGCGCACGGCGACGTGTTCAACGTGCTGCTTCAGGTGCTCGACGACGGGCGGCTGACCGACGGTCAGGGCCGCACGGTCGACTTCTCGAACACGATCGTGATCCTGACGTCGAACCTCGGCAGCCAGTACCTCACCAACCTGCCCGACGGGCACGATGTCGAGGAAGTCGAGCCGCAGGTGATGGACGTGGTGCGCGCGCACTTCCGCCCCGAGTTCCTCAACCGGCTGGACGAGATCATCCTGTTCCACCGGCTGGGCGCCGCGCACATGGCGCCGATCGTCGACATCCAGGTCGGCCGGGTGGCGAAGCTGCTCAAGGACCGCAAGATCGGTATCGAGCTCACCGACGCCGCGCGCGGCTGGCTGGGCCGGGTGGGCTACGATCCGGTCTATGGCGCGCGTCCGTTGAAGCGCGCGGTGCAGCGCTATCTCCAGGACCCGCTCGCCGACCTGATCCTGCGCGGCGAAGTGAAGGACGGATCGACGGTCAAGGTCGACGAAGGTGACGGGGCGCTGGCGCTGAGCGTGCGCTAACTTCCCCCGTTCTTGGCGCGACACTCGCCTGTCGCGCAAAACTGTTCAGGCACAAAAAAGGGGCGGCTCCTTGCGGAGCCGCCCCAATTTCTTTGCTCTTCCGAAATCGACTTAGAAGTCGACCTTCGCACCGATGCGGAAGTAACGGCCCATGATGTTCGGGCCGGCCCACGCCGGGTTGAACTGGAAGATCGAGTAACCCGCCGACGGATCGAACTCCGGAGCGATGCCGAACACGTTCAGAACGTTGGCATAGATCGCGAAGTTGTCGTTGATCTTGTGGCTCGCCGACAGGTCGAAGTTCCACTGGGCGCCGGCGTTGCAGAGGACCGGGGTGCCGTCCTGGAACTGCGCAACCGAAGCACCGATGCTGGCTTCACAATCGCCCTTGATGCCGCCGTAGTCGATCGACGCAAGGTCATAACCGCTGGTGTAGTAGCCAGTCAGCGAGACCTGGGTGTTCCCGAAGTCGAGCGTGTTCTGCCAGCTGCCGCGCCACTTGGGCGAGCCCGAGCACGACGTGACGTCGCAGGGGCTGAGCGTGCCGTCATAACGCTGCACGTCGGTGCCGACCAGCTTCTCGAAGCGCATCAGGTACGAAGCTTCGAACGAGCTGATCCAGCGGACGCCGCCGGTGACCTCGAGGTTGAGGTTCGCGCCAAAGTCGAGGCCCTCGACCTTCATCCAGTCGTTGTTCTGGAACGAATACTGGATGAAGCCGATGTGCGGCAGTGCACTCGGGTTGTTCACGTCGGGCGCGCCCGGGATCACAGTGATGCCAGGAATGTTCACAACGCCGTTGTTCGCGTAATACTGGTTGCGAACGTCAGAATAGTCGGCGCCACCAATGATGTCCTCAACCTTGATGTTGAAGTAGTCGATGGTGAAGCTGACGTTGCGGACCGGCTCGAAGATCGCGCCGAGCGTCCAGCTGGTCGATTTCTCCGGCGCCAGGTTCTCGTTGCCGACCGAGGTCAGGCCAACCGGGAAGCCGTTGGTTGCGTAGCTGTTGCCGCCGTGAGCCGCGATGAATGCCGCTTCCGCCGGAACCGACGGATTCAGCTGATAGGTCACGTAGCCGGTCGTGGGCAGACCATAGGCCTCGTTGAACGAGGGAATACGGAAGCCCTTCGACCAAGTGCCGCGCAGTGCGACCTGCGGGATCGGCGTGAACTTCGCGCCGAACTTCGGCGAAAAGTTCGACTGGCCCGACGAATAATCGTCGTAGCGACCGCTCGCGCTCAGCTCGAGCATGTCGACGACAGGCGCCGAGACTTCGTAATAGGCCGACTTGACGTTGCGGCTACCGATCGCGCCGACCGCATTGGCGCTGTAGAAGCGGCTATACGGGTCGGTGAGGTTCTCGGGGTTCGCCGACGGGTTGTTGATCGACTCGTGACGATAGGCGACGCCCACCGCAGCCGCGAGCGGACCGCCCGGAAGCTGGATCAGCTCCTTCTGAATCGAGGCCGAAACCTGCCACAGGTCCGAGAAGGACCGGTTGCGGTTTTCGGGAGCGATGAAGTCGCGGACGTCTTCCGAGTTCGCCGACGGATTGACGAAGTTGTAGGTGCCCTTCGCGATGACATCCAGGATCCGGCCAGGGATCAGGAAGTTGTTCTGGATGACGTCGAGCTGCACCTGCGAGGCGGTCGCCTCGAAGGTGTAGCCCCAGTCGTCGCCAAAGGTGCCGGTGATGCCGATCGCGCCACGCAGGCTGCGTGCCTTGCTCTCGATGTCACGCGGACGGTCATAGCGGTACAACAGCACGGCACGGGTGCCAGCAGCCGCGAACGGGTTGTTCGGGTTGAGCACGCCGTTGGTCGCGTTACAGCCCGTAGTCAGGCCGCTCAGCGACGCGACGCCGGTCGGGCACACGTAAGCCGGGAGGTACATCGTCGTCGGCTGCGCTAGACCCGCCGGGTTCGGCGGCGGCAGGGTGCCTTGGAACGTCAGCGGCGAAAGCTGCGTGTGGGTCTTCACCTGATAGTAGTTCGCGGCCGCATAGAATTCGGCGCGATCGCCGATCTTGGCGGTGAAGCGACCCGAGAAGCCGAGGCGCTCCTGCTCCGGCTGGAGCTGCGAATAGTCCGCCCGCAGGTCCTGCTGGCACTGCTGGGCCAAGCGCGACGGACCCGTGTAGCCGACATTGTTGAACGACCAAGTACCGTCGTCATTCTCGGTGAACGTCGGGGCGACCGATCCTTGCTGGGCGGCGTTCAGAGTCACCGGGGTGAGATTGCCGCAACCGTTCAGCAACTGGTACGGGCCGACCGGGATCGTTCCCGCTGCGAAGGTGTGCGCCACCCCGTCCGGATCCGTGAACGTGAGGGCAGTCGAGTTGTACGGACGAACCACGGCTGCGGACACGGTGCTCAGACCGTTGAAGCCGCCATTCGCATGGATGCCGTTGAGCACGCCGTTGGCCATGCAGCTGCCGGCATCGTTACAGATGCGCGACAGGTCGGCGGTGTTGAACGGATAGCCGCGGTCGCGCGCCCACAGGGCCTCGTTGCGCTGGTATTCGCCGTTGATGTAGAAGTTAAAACCCTGCTCGTCGAGATCGCCGAAGCCCCAGGTCGCGTCGAAGCGCTGCTCAGCGCCGTCGCCTTCCTGCGAGATACCCGCCGAAGCGTTGAGGTGGATCCCCTTGATCTCCTTCTTGGTGATCACGTTGACCACGCCGGCAACCGCGTCCGCGCCGTAGGTCGATGAAGCACCGTCACGAAGGACTTCGATGCGGTCAATGATGGCCGACGGAATGGCGTTCAGGTCGACGAAGTTGCGGTGACCGTCGTCGGCGAGCGGATAAGGTGCCATGCGCAGGCCGTCGAACACGGTGAGCGTCGACTGCACGGTGAGGCCGCGGAGCGAAACCGCGTTCGCGCCGGTGGCGAAGTTCGAACCGGTGTTCCAGCCTTGAGTGATGGTGCCTGCGCCATTGGCGGAAATGCGCTGAACTGCCTCGGCGATCGTATTGATGCCGCGCTGCTGCAGCGACTCCGAGCTCATCACGGTGACGGGCGACGGGGTCTCAGTATTCGTGCGACGAAGCAGCGAGCCGGTGACGACGATTTCCTGAGCACCGGCACTTTCTTCGGTGTCTTCCTGAACGTTGGCCGGCGCGTCCTGCGCAAAGGCAGGCGCCGCGAACAACGTACCGGCAAGGACCAGCGCGGACAAAGCCGTGCCAGCGCGCAAGCCGCGTGTGATCTGCGTTTTTTTCATGAATTTCCCTCGCTTTTCCGGCCTCGCTGCAGCGCAACGGGACCGGTTGTCTCCCCGCTCCCCCCATGCAACAGGCACAATTCGGGCGAAGCTTGGACGCGAGGGATAAGGCACGCCCCCTGTCTGTAAAGCGTGCATTCAGCTTGGATCGGCCCCTTTTGAACCGACTGTAGCGAAAATGACACAGAGCGTGTTCGATTGTTGCGCTGGTTACCAGTTGCGCGAAAAATAATGTTGCGTCGCGGAATTTTTGCTCAATTGTTTCCGGGCATTGGGCCCGCCACGAGCAGCGGATCGATGCGTGCGTCGCGCCATTTCAGGCCCCAATGAAGGTGCGGTCCGGTGGCGCGGCCGCTTGCTCCCACCGCACCGATCGGCTGCCCGCGCCGCACCTGTTGCCCGATGGCAACGTCGATGCGCGAGAGGTGCATGAAGGCGCTGTTGAGGCCCATACCGTGGTCGATCATCAGCAGATGCCCTTCGAGCGTGAAAGGCGCGGCGGCGGCGAGCACGACCACGCCGTCCGCCGGTGCCAGTACCGACGTTCCGGTCGGACGGGCGATGTCGATTCCCGAATGATAGGCGCCGGGCTCGCCGGCATAGATGCGCTGCGAGCCGAACAGCGTGGAGATGCGCCCGGTCGTCGGCCAGAGAAAGTGCTGGCGCCAGCCCTCGGCGCCGGTGTTCTTCGCCCGTGCTGCCTCGATCTGCGCGAGCTCGGCCGGGCGGCGGCGCTGGAACTCGGGCGCGGGGACCGGATATTTGGGCAGCCGGTCGAGCCGCGAGATGTTCCACGCGCGCGGGGCGATCGCCAGTGGCTCGCGCAGCTCGCGGTTGTCGGCGAGCCGCGCCACCAGCGTCGCGGACGGGCCTGCGTCGCGATCGAAGGCGATCAGGAACCGGCGGTCTGGCGCGAACGGAACCGGCTTCCCGTCGAGGAACAGTGCGCTCGTGCCCAAAGGCACGGTGCCCGTCGCCATGCCGCCCTGGACCAGCTCGCCGGCGAAAGCGATCCGCGGGGCCGGCTCGGGCGGTCGCGGAACTGCGGGGGGTGCGGTTGGGGCGGGAGCTGCCGGCGGCAGCCCAGCGCTCCCACCTTGTGGCGAAGGTACGCAGGCGCCGAGGAGCAACAGCAGCGCGGCGATAGACGACGAGCGCGGCACGCGACGCAGCTTATTGGCCCTGCATCGCCCTGGTCGCGATCTCGGCACTCGCATAGGGCTCCTGGCGCTCGACGCTCCAGTAGCGCAGCTCGTCCAGCGGGATCTTCTCGCCGCTGACCGCGCAGGCGACATGATCTCCGGGCGCCAGCACGCGGAAGCCGTTCGCCATATAGTGAAGCCGCGCGGCCCGGGCGGAGTTGGACATCAGCATGGGCAGGCGACCTCTCGAAAACGAACGAACATGTCAGAGCAGGCTCGGCTGCTCAGGCTTGGATTCATTGTAGGCCTTGCCCCCCGCGCGCTCAACCCGCGCATCGACCGGGCCGTCCTGGAAGTGCAGCGTTACGGTCTGCGCCACCCGCGCGTCGGCCGCGGTGCCGATCACCTTGCGCGTGCCGCGCGCCTCGACCCACGCATAGCCCTTCTTGAGCGGCAGCTCGGGATGGACGAGGTCGAGATGGCGCGACAGCCCATCGTATCGGTGCCGCGCCGATTGCAGCCGTTGGTCGAGCATCGCCGGGCGGAGCGCACCGGCGCTGCGATCGAGCTGCGAACGCGCCGCCGTCACACGCCGCTCGAGCGCGCGGTCGAGCCGGGCGCCGAGGTCGTCCATCCGCTGGCGCTGGGGCCCGAGCAGCGCGTCGCGGCGCGGGAGAACGCGGACCAGCGCCGCGAGCCGCTCGCCCGCGCGCTCATGATAGCGGCGCACGCAGCGCTCGGTGCGGTGGACGAGCGTGGCGAGCGTGTGGCGAACGTCCGCAAGCACCGGCACTGCCATCTCCGCCGCCGCGGTGGGCGTGGGCGCGCGCAGATCGGCGGCGAAGTCGCAGAGGCTGGTGTCGGTCTCGTGTCCGACCGCCGAGATGACCGGGATCGAACAGGCGGCGACTGCGCGAACCACCACCTCCTCGTTGAAGGCCCAGAGATCCTCGATCGAGCCGCCGCCGCGCGCGACGATCAGCAGATCGGGCCGCGGCACCGGGCCGCCGGGCTGGATCGCATCGAAACCGCGTACGGCCGCGGCGACTTCCTGCGCAGCGCCCTCGCCCTGCACCTTGACCGGCCAGAGCAGCACGTGACTGGGGAAGCGATCCTCGAGCCGGTGGAGGATGTCGCGGATCACTGCGCCGGTAGGCGACGTCACCACGCCGATCACCCGCGGCATGAAGGGCAGCCGCTTCTTGCGTTCGGGCGCGAACAGCCCCTCGCCCGCCAGCCGCGCCTTGAGCTTCTCGAACAGCGCCATCAGCGCGCCCTCGCCGGCGAGCTCCATGCGATCGATGACGACCTGATATTTGGAACGGCCGGGGTAGGTGGTGAGCTTGCCGGTGGCGATCACTTCGATGCCGTCCTGCGCAGCGAAGGGAATCGCCGCGGCCGCCGTGCGCCACATCACCCCGTCGATCACTGCGTCGGCGTCCTTGAGGCAGAGATAGGCGTGGCCCGAAGCCGCGCGTTTCCAGCCGGAGATCTCCCCGCGGATCCGCACGCGGCCGAACTCTCCCTCGACGACGCGCTTGAGCCGCATCGACAGCTCGCTCACGCTCATCTCGGGCGCGTTGTCCCCGGGCATCGCCTCGGCTACGAGCCGGCCGGAAGGCGCATCAAGGAAGGGGTCGCTCATGAATGTCCTGCTGCTGGGCTCGGGGGGCCGCGAACATGCGCTCGCCTGGAAGCTCGCGCAATCGCCGCTGCTCGAGAAGCTCTACGCGGCGCCGGGGAATCCGGGAATAGCCGAATATGCCGAGCTGGCCGATGTGGCGATCGCCGACCAGCGCGCGGTGATCGATTTCTGCCTGCGCCACTCGATCGGCTTCGTGGTGATCGGGCCCGAGGCGCCGCTGGTCGAGGGCCTCGCCGATAACCTTCGCACGATGGGGATCGCCGTGTTCGGCCCCGGCAAGGCGGCGGCGCAGCTCGAAGGTTCCAAGGGCTTCACCAAGGACCTGTGCGCGCGCGAGGAGATCCCGACCGCGGGTTACGTTCGCGTGGAGTCGCGCGATGGCGCGCTGGCCGCGCTCGACGATTTCCCGCTGCCGGTCGTGATCAAGGCCGACGGGCTGGCCGCCGGCAAGGGCGTCACGGTGGCGATGTCGCGCGAAGAGGCCGAGGGTGCGGTCACGGCGATCTTCGCCGAAGCCGGGGGGAGCGCGGTGATCGAGGAGTTCCTCGACGGCGAGGAAGCAAGCCTGTTCGTGCTCACCGACGGCACCGCCATTCTTCCCTTCGGATCGGCGCAGGACCACAAGCGCGTAGGCGACGGCGACACCGGGCCCAACACGGGTGGCATGGGCGCCTACAGCCCCGCGCGGGTGCTCACCCCTGCGTTGGAGGCGGAAGCGATCGAGACGATCATCCGTCCGACCGTGGAGGCGCTGGCGCGCGCAGGCACGCCCTATTCGGGGGTGCTTTACGCGGGGCTGATGCTCACGCACGCCGGCCCCAAGCTGATCGAATACAACGCCCGCTTCGGCGATCCCGAGTGCCAGGTGCTGATGCTGCGGCTGGAGGACGACCTGCTCGAGCTGATGACGGCGACCGCAAAGGGCGAATTGACCGAGCGTCCGACCCCTCGCTTCTCGCCCGAGCCTGCACTGACGGTGGTGATGGCGGCCAAGGGCTATCCGGGCACGCCGGAAACCGGCGGCGCGATCCGTGGTATCGACAAGGCCGAGGCGACCGGCGCGCGCGTATTCCAGGCCGGCACGCGGCTGGAAGGTGACACGCTGGTGGCGAGCGGCGGGCGCGTGCTCAACGTGACTGCGCGTGGCGCAACCGTGGCGGAGGCGCAGGCCGCCGCCTATCGCGCCGTGGATGCGATCGACTTCCCGACCGGCTTCTGCCGCCGCGACATCGGCTGGCGCGAAGTGGCGCGCGAGCAGGGTTGAGCCGAAGGGTGCCGGAATAGCCGGCGCTTTAGCGGCTAGCCCTATCGAAGCTTCCGGGTCCTGCGCTATGCAGGTGCAGTACACGCATCTGCATCGCCGGAGAGAAACCGATGAACGACCAAGCCCTGCAAGCCACGGCTCCGTTGGTGCCGGGCGGGCCCGAATGGCTGACGCTGACCTTCGTGGTGATCGGGCTGGGCGTAGTGGCGGCGCTGATAATCCTGATCTGGGGGGCGCGGCTGGCGGGACGCCGCGCGCGCGCCGAACGCGAGCTGGAGCATCGCGGCCAGGTCCATCGCATCGGTGATCCGCCGGTGATGGCGCCGCCCGCTGCACCCGCCCGCCCGGCTCCGGCACCTGAGGAAGAAGCGCTTCCGCCCGAGCCCCCACTCGCCGACGAGCCGATCGCCGCCGCAGCGTCGCTCGACGCCTCGCCAGCCTCGCTGGCGGTGTCCGGGCCTGCGACGGAGGAGGCTTCTGACACGGACGCCGACGATCTCACGCGGATGAAAGGCGTGGGCCCCAGGCTCGCCCAGCGACTGAACAGCGTCGGCATCACGCGCTTCGCCCAGCTCGCCGCGCTTACGCCCGAAGGCGCCGAGGCGCTCGACGCGCAGCTCGGCGACTTCCGCGGCCGCATCCATCGCGATCGCTGGATCGAACAGGCAGGCTACCTCGCCCGCGGCGACGTGGCCGGATACGAGGCGCAGTTCGGGAAGCTTTGAGGCCCGCTAAACCCCTCCCCTTCGGGGGAGGGACCTGGCAGCGTCAGGCTTTCTTTGCCGCGGTTTTCTTCGGCGCCGTCTTCTTGGCGGGAGCCTTCTTCGGCGCCGCCTTCTTGCGGCCCTTGCCCTTCGCCGGGCCCGCAGCCGCCTTGGCGTCGATCAGCTGGGCGGCTTCCTCCAGCGTGAGCTGGTCCTTGTCGATCGACTTGGGCAGCGTTGCATTGGTCTCGCCGTCGGTGATGTACGCGCCGTAGCGGCCGTCCATCAGCTTGATTTCGGCTTCGGTACGCGGATGCTTGCCGAGGATCTTGAGCGGCTCGCGGCTCGCCCCGCGCGCCGGTCGCCCGCCATTGGCCGCGGCCTCGGCGAGTTTGACCACCGCGGCGTTCATGCCGGTCTCGAACACTTCGGCGGTCGACTGGAGCCGCGCGTATTTTCCGTCATGCGCCAGATAGGGGCCATAGCGACCGATCGATGCGGTGATCGGCTTGCCGGTCTCGGGATGGTCGCCGATCGTACGCGGGAGCTTGAGCAGCTTCAGCGCCCATTCGAGGTCGAGCTCGACGTCCTTGGGGATCGAGGCGCGCGGCGCTTCCTTGCCCTCGCCAAGCTGGATGTAGGGCCCGAAGCGGCCCGACTTGCGCTCGACCTGCAGCCCGGTGTCGGGATCGACGCCGAGCACCTCCGGCCCCGAATCAGCACCGCCCTC
>DATLJJ010000452.1:0-4030 GCA_035538975.1 Sphingomonas sp.
GATGGCCGCCTCCACCTGAACCTGATGATCGACGGAGGCGACTATGTCTGGATCCCGCAATAGCCGCCGCCGCGCCCGAGCGCTGATGGCAGCGGCTGCGGCCAGCGTGGCGCTGGCCGGCTGCGTCTACGACCGGCATCCCGAGGAGCGCGTCTTCTTCTCCTGCGCGCAGGGCGACGGCGTGGTCGTCATCTTCCGCGGCAATACGGCGCATGTGGTGGGCGCGCAGGGCGGCCCGATGGTGCTCGAGCGACGCGGCCGCGGCACCTTCGCGTTCGAATCCCCCACCCGGTCGGCGCATCTGAGGGGAAAGAATCTGACGCTCACCATCGGCCGGATGGTCCCGATTCAATGCCGCGAGCGCGGCGGGCGAATTCCCCCGGGGTGGCGCGGATAATCGCCGCCGCGGGTTTCTGAAGGAGGTTGTGATGAAAAGGATCGGTTACCTGGCGATCTGCCTGGCCGCGACTGCGGCATCCACTGCCTGCATGCCGACAAGTTCGACGCGAAGCTTCACCGACGAGCAGGCGATGCGCGCCCAGCCGGCCCGGCCCGGCAGAGTCGTCGCAGTTCGTGGAGTGGAGATCAGGACCGGGCAGACCCGGCTGGGCGCACTCGCGGGCGCGGTGATCGGCGGCGCAGCCGGCAGCACGATCGGAGGAAACACCACCCAGAACGTGATCGGCGCAACCGCAGGAGCGGCAGCGGGAGGTGCGGTGGGCGGCACGCTGGCCGGCGCCGGACGCACGGCCGGCGTGGAACTCACCGTCGAGCTCGACGGAGGCCAGACCGTTGCGGTCATCCAGCCCGGGAATGTCGCCGATTTCCGGGTGGGCGATCGGGTGCGCGTGATCGGCAACGCCGAGAGCGCCCGCGTGATCCGCTAGCCGCCAAGCGCCCGCGCGGCGCCCGCGAGGGCCTGCGGGGGGAAGAGTAGGAGACGAGGATGGACCATGCTCCGATCCGGGAGCCGGCCGACGAGTCGCGCGCCTGGGACAAGGGTCAGCTGCTGCTGGGTACGACGCTGCTGATCGCCGGCGCGCTGGTGCTGGCGGACATCACGCTGGTCTCCACGATCAGCGTGATCGCCATCGCCGGGCTCGCGATGATCGCGGGGCTGGTCACGATGCTCCAGCGCGCGACGACTCGCTCGTGGGGCGGGCTGTTGTGGCGGCTCGCGCTCGGGATTCTCTACATCTGCTTCGGGCTGATGCTGATCTATCGCCCCGAATTCCAGGCAGCGTTCCTGAGGCTCACCCTCGCGGCAGCGCTCGTCGGATCGGGGATATTGCGCATCTGGCTCGGCGTGGCCCGCCGGGCGTACCGCTGGTTACCGCTGTCCGGCGCGGTCGGCGTGATCGGAGGGCTCGCGATCCTGCTCGCCGAGCCGGGCCCCGAAGTCCGCTTCATTGCCGCAGTGCTGGGGATCGACCTGCTGGTCCACGGGATCATCTGGATCGCCACCGGCATGGGGACGCCGCGCGGGGATTCGGCGGCTCCATCTCCCTAGTTTCCCGCGGTCCGACGCGGGTTTTTCTCTATGAGCGCCACCGCACGCCGCGCCTAAGCTTCGCGCCGTCCGAGACAATCGGCGCAAGAACTGCGTGATGGGCCATCTGTCGCCTTCCGTCCGTCTGCAGCATTCGAAGAAAGTGGAGGAAAGCGATGCGTGCGTACATTTTCCTTCTCGCCGGCACCCTCGCGCTGACGAGCGGCCCTGCCGAGGCGCAGCGCCGCTGGGTCACGCTCGGGTCGACCACCGTGGGCATCGGACAGGATCACGACACGATCCGGGTCCGCAATTCCGGCCAGCAGCGCCAGGTCCGCCTGTGCGTGTCCCGGAACACGGTGTTCATCAACAGCTATCGCGTCGGCTTCGTTCGCGGCGGCGAGCAGTGGATCCCGGTTCGCACCCGGTTGCGCCCGGGAACATGCTCCGCCGCCACCCAGCTTCGCCGCGGTCCGCACAGCATCCGGACCGTGTGGCTCGACTTCGTGCGGCTGCGGCACGGCACCCGCCCGAACATCCGTCTCGAAGCGCGGTGACGGCGATGGCCCCAACGGCCGAAGGGCAGCATCAACAGAGGGAGAAGTGATTATGCGACTGCTCAAAATCCTGGTCGTGTCGACCGCAATCCTGCTTCCCGCCCAGGCGATGGCCCAGTCCGAGCCGGCGCGCGACGCACGCGGCTATCCGGTCACCTCCAATCCGCTTCCTTCGGGGATGACCGAGAGCGTCCGCGCGCCCGACGGCACCGTCACGACGCGCAACGTGCCCCAGGACCTCACGCCCAAGGCGAGCCCGGGCAATTATCCGCCCTGCACCCGCGAAGTCACCGACGGGTGCCTCCAGGTGCACGAGCGCGGCATGAAGGCCAAGAAGCGCGCTCGCAAGCGCTGACGCGCCACGCGACCTGGTACGACGCGCCAGAGCCGAGCCGGTGACGCG
The DNA here is from genome assembly GCA_035538975.1 of Sphingomonas sp. Lineage (GTDB taxonomy): Bacteria > Pseudomonadota > Alphaproteobacteria > Sphingomonadales > Sphingomonadaceae > Sphingomonas. Next base: position 2,450 of record DATLJJ010000452.1, read on the forward strand.
GCGCTTGCCGCCAGCCGGGCCCGGCCCGTCTCCGGTCCCGCCATGCCCCCCCGAACACCTGGGCGGGCCGGAGACGGAACTGCGGAATTCAGCCGGCGCGCATGCAAAGAGAGGGAAAATCCCGATTGCGTACCGCCACAGTTCGGCAAAGATGCAAAGGCCACCGACGGGACAAAGCGATGCCGGTGGCGCTATAGGACGGGCTGGCTGGCGCGATTCCGCGTCTCGGCTGGCGCGGACCGCCGGAAAGCGGGGTGAGCGAGAGGTCTATGTCGAGTCCGACCCGCCGTATCCTGATCGTCGACGATCACCAGGCCATGCGCGAAGGCGTGCGAAGCCTTCTCGCAGCACACGCAAATTGGCAGATCGTGGGCGAGGCGGCTGACGGACACACGGCCCTGCGCATGGCCCGCGAGACGCAGCCAGACATCGCCGTGATCGACTATTCGCTACCGCTGATGAACGGTCTGGCGCTCACGCGCGTGCTCAAGCACGAGCTGCCTCGCATAGAGATACTCATCTACACGATGCACGAGCGCGAGGACCTGATCGTCGACGTGCTGCGCGCCGGCGCGCGCGGCTATGTTCTCAAATCCGATTCAGGCACCAACCTGGTCGCCGCGGTCGAGGCGCTGGCGCTGCGCAAACCCTATTTCTCGAGCGAGATCTCCGAGACGCTGCTCGACCATTTCGTCCACAGCCACGAGGACAGCGGCGCATCGACGCTGACTCTGCGCGAGCGCGAGATTGTCCAGCTCATCGCAGAGGGAAAGATCAACAAGCAGATCGCGCACCTGCTCGACATCAGCGTCAAGACCGTCGAGACGCACCGCGCGACCGCGATGAACAAGCTCAAGCTGCGCACCACCGCCGAGCTGGTGCGCTACGCAGTGCGCAACCACATCGTCGAACCCTAGGGTCGGTGTCAGCGAAAGCGCCGGCGACGGCGCGGAACCGATGCGCTGACGAGCGTGCCGGGGTCGAGCCGACTGACGCTGAGATCGCCGGAGAGCGCCTCCATCCGCTCCCGCATGCTGGCTAGGCCGACGCCGAGCACGATCGGTTGCTCGCCCTGCACGACGCGCAGCGGAATGCCGATGCCATCGTCGCGTATCTCGAGCACCAGCCGCCGCGCGTCGCGCCGCAGCCGCACCGCCACGCAGGATGCCTGGGCGTGCTTGAGCACGTTCGCGAGCGCCTCCTGGGCCACCCGGTAGAGGGCAAGCTCGACGTCGGGCGCGCTCTCGACGAACCCCGCCTCGTCGTGGAATTCGACTGCCAGCCCCGAGCGGCGACCGAAGCCGCGGATGAAGCTTTCCAGCGCCGACTGCAGGCCGCCGCGATGCAGCTCGGGCGGATGGAGCACATAGCTGAGCGTCCGCACCTGATACTGGACCGCGGCAAGCGCGGTCTCGATCGCCAGAAAGGCGGTTTCGAACTCCTGCTTCTGCGTGGCGGTTCGCGCCGACTCGAGCCCGAAGCGGATCAGCGCCAGTTGCTGAAAGGTCTCGTCATGGAGCTCGCGGGCAATGCGCCGCCGCTCCTCTTCCTCTGCGCGCAGGATCGCCGCCTGCTGCCCGC
>DATLJJ010000453.1:0-4209 GCA_035538975.1 Sphingomonas sp.
GCCGACGGGCAGCTCGCGATCGCCCTCCAGCGTCATGATCTTGAGGTCGGCGGTCGCCACCGGCAGCCCGGCGCTGGTCGGGCGCGCCAGATAGTCCTCGGCCGAATGGCTCGTCACCGTCGCCATCGTCTCGGTCATGCCCCAGCCGTTGCCGGGCAGCGCGCCGAACTCTTCGTAGATCCGCTTGACCAGCTCGGGCGCGGAAGGCGCGCCGCCATAGGCGATGCTCTCGAGGCTCGACAGATCATAGTTGTGGCGCTCCGGATGCTCGAGCAACTGCCACGCGATCGTCGGCACGCCGCCGGTCATGTTGATGCGCTCACGCTGGATGAGCTCCATCGCCTGCACCGTATCCCAGCGGCGCATGAACACGATCGTCGCGCCCGCCGCCATCATCGACATCAGCCCGGCGCTGCACGCCGTCACATGAAACAGCGGGATCACCACCAGCGTGGTCTTGTGATCGGGCACTGCCGGCGGCGTCTCGCCCCGCCGCAGCAGCGTGCGCGCCGCCGAATAGCCGCCCGACAGGATGTTGGTGACGATGTTGCGATGCGTGCCGAGCGCGCCCTTGGGCGAACCGGTGGTGCCGCTGGTGTAGAAAATCGTCGCGTCGTCGTCGGGCGCGATGCCGGCCTCGGGAAGCGGAATGTCGGGCAGCGTAGCCCAATCGCCGGTACGCCCGATCAGCCCCTCCAGCCGCACTGCCTTGCCGCCCGGCTCGTCGCCCGCGCGGCTCACCACCACGCGATCGAGTCCGGTCAGATCGTCATAGCAATGCCTCAGCCGCTCGTGCCGCTCGGCATCGACGAAAAGCACCTTCGCACCCGAGTCGCGCAGCCCATATTCGAGCTCGCCGCCCGTCCACCACGCGTTGAGCGGCACCACGATCGCGCCCAGGCTCGCGATGGCGAAGAAGATCGTCGGCCATTCGGGCAGGTTGCGCATCGCCAGCGCGACGCGGTCCCCCTTGCCCACTCCCATTTCGGCGAGCCCGGTGGCGAGGTGGCAGACCGCGCGGTAATTGGCCTCGTAGCTGACGCGCTCGTCCTCATAAACAGTGAAGACGCGCTCGCCATAGACGCGTACCAGCCGCTGCAGCATGGCGAGCGAGGGCGGCGCATTCTTCCACACCCGCGTCGGCACGCCGCCGATATCGACCGTCTCCATCTCGAAGCGCGCGCCCGGCGCGGTGAGCAGCGCCCTGGCCTGCTCGAGCGACATTTTGGGCCAATCGGGGTCCAGCGGGACGATCGGTTCGAGGGCCAAGGCGCAGTCTCTCCGTTGCCGTTTCCGAATTTTGGGTTTGGCCGTGACAGCCTAGCCGGAATGCGACGTTAGTGTTGATTCGTGTTGCGCTCAAGGCAATAGAGGAAGCAAGAGAGCCCGGATACGGGACGGACACGATTCGAAAGAGAGGTATGCCCTGAGCATCGCGGTCGCCACGCCCGAAAATCACGGATTCTCGGCCGCGCGGCTGGCGCGGATCGATGCGCTGGTGAAGACGCGATATCTCGACTCGGGCAAGCTCCCGCACGCGCAGCTGCTGATCGCGCGCGATGGCGAGATCGTCCATTTCTCGCATCAGGGTCCGGCGCGCGAAGGCGGCAAGACAGTGGACGAGACCACATTGTTCCGCATCGCCTCGATGACCAAGCCGGTCACCAGCCTCGCCTTCATGATGCTGGTCGAGGAAGCCAAGGTTGCGCTCGACACGCCCGTTCATCACCTGCTGCCCGAGTTCAAGGGCCTCGGCGTCTATGCGGGCGGCGGGGGTGGCGTGCCTTTCGCCACCCGGCCGACTGCCGAACCGATGCGGATGATCGACCTGCTCCGCCACACTTCGGGCCTCACCTACAGCTTCCAGAACCGCACCAACGTCGACGCAGCCTATCGCGAGGGACGTATCGAAAATTGGCACGGCAATCTGACGCTGGACGAGTTCGTCGCTGCGCTGGGCAGGCTGCCGCTGGAATTCTCGCCGGGCGCCGAGTGGAATTATTCGGTCTCCACCGACGTGCTCGGCGCAGTGGTGGAGCGCGTGTCGGGGATGCCGCTAGACCGCTTCTTCGAGACGCGCATCTTCGCACCGCTCGGCATGCACGACACCTTCTTCCAGGTACCGGCCGACAAGCTCGATCGCCTTGCCGATTGCTGGACGCTGGGACCGGACAAGCGGCCGGTTATGTACGATCGTGGCGCGGAATCGGCCTGGGCGAAATTTCCGCGGCTGGTCTCGGGCGGTGGCGGGCTCGTCTCGACGGCGCTCGACTATCATCGCTTCAACACCATGCTGCTGAACAAGGGCGCGCTGGAGAACACGCGTCTCGTCAGTCCCAAGACGATCGCGCTGATGACGATGAACCACCTTCCCGGCGGTTCGGACCTCGCGGCCATGTCGCGCGCGCTGTTCAGCGAGACCACCAACGCCGGGGTGGGCTTCGGGCTAGGCTTCGCGGTCACCACCGATGTGGCGCAGACGCTGATCCCGGGCTCGGTGGGCGAGTTCTACTGGGGCGGCATGTTCTCGACGGCGTTCTTCGTCGATCCGGTCGAGCGCATCTCGATGGTGTTCATGACCCAGTTCTCGCCCTCGACGCTCTATCCGATCCGGCGCGAGCTCACGACGATGATCTATTCGGCGCTGGAAGCCTGATGCGTTGGGCCGCTTCAATTTTTTGCACGCAAAGGCGCGAAGAAGTTGCTCACGCGGAGGCGCGGAGACGCGGAGAAAAGGGCGGCCGCGCAAGCGGCGGCTTTGATCTCAGCTTCTTCAAATTGCCAGCCGCTCCCGTGGCACGCGACGCCGCCGCAAGCCGTGACTCCGCGCCTCCGCGCCTTCGCGCGAACCCGAATTCCTTCTTCTTCTTCGCGTCTTCGCGCCTTCGCGTGAACCAAATTTGGAGAACCCGATGACCTCCCCCATCACCACCAGCCGCCAGGGCGAAGTCCTGATCCTCACTTCGGACAATCCGCCGGTGAACGCCCTCGGCGCGGCGGTGCGGCAGGGGCTGCAGGCCGGCATCCGCGAAGCCGCGGGCGACGACAGCGTCAAGGCCGTGGTGATCGCCTGCGCGGGGCGAACCTTCTTTGCGGGCGCCGACATCACCGAATTCGGCAAGCCGATGCAGGAGCCGGGCCTCCCCACGCTGGTCGACGAGATCGAGGCGCTCGACAAGCCCGTGGTGGCGGCGATCCACGGCACCGCTTTGGGCGGCGGCTGCGAAGTTGCGCTCGCCTGCCATTATCGCATCACGGTCCCCTCGGCGAAGCTCGGCCTTCCCGAAGTGAAGCTTGGCATCCTTCCCGGCGCCGGGGGCACCCAGCGGTTGCCGCGCGTGGCAGGCGTGGCGCTCGCTCTGGAGATGGCGGCGAAGGGCGATCCGATCCCCGCCGCCAAGGCGCAGGAGGCAGGGCTGGTCGATCGGCTGGCGGGCGAAAACAGCTTGCTCGAGGAAGCCGTCGCCTATGCAAGCGAAGTGGCGGACCAGCGTCCGCTGCCCCGCGCCTCGACCCGCAGCGTCGAGGCCGATCCCGCGGTGTTCGAGCAGTTCCGCAAGACCAACGCGAAACGCTTCCGCGGCTTCGAGGCGCCCGAGACCATCATTTCGGTGATCGAACAGACCGTCTCCAAACCCTATGCCGAGGGCGTCCAGGTCGAGCGCGCCAATTTCATGAAGCTGATCATGGGCACGCAGTCCGCTGCGCAGCGCCATATCTTCTTCGCCGAGCGCAAGGCGTCGAAGATCGACGGCATCGCGGAGGACATCAAGCTGCGCGACATCCGCCGCGTCGGCGTGATCGGCGCCGGCACGATGGGCGGCGGGATCAGCATGAACTTCCTCTCCGCCGGTATCCCGGTGACGATCGTCGAGATGGCGCAGGAAGCGCTCGATCGCGGCACCGGCGTGATCCGCAGGAATTACGAGGCGACCGCCGCCAAGGGCCGGATGACCGCCGAGCAGGTCGATGGCGCGATGGGGCTGCTCAAGCCGACGCTGGACTTCGACGATCTGGCCGAATGCGACCTGATCATCGAGGCGGTCTATGAGAGCATGGACGTCAAGAAGGACGTGTTCGGCCGGCTCGACAGGATCGCCAAGACGGGTGCGATCCTCGCGTCGAACACCAGCTACCTCAATATCGACGAGATCGCTGCGGTCACCGCGCGCCCGCAGGACGTGCTCGGCCTCCACTTCTTCTCGCCGG
>DATLJJ010000454.1:0-2351 GCA_035538975.1 Sphingomonas sp.
GTCGCGTGCGATCGCCAGCGGCCCGCCGAGGTGATAGATGCGGCCCTGCTGCCGCGCGGTTCCCTGCACGCGCCGTACCCGCGCCAGGCGCGCACGGCCATATTGCGTCAGTGCGGCCGTGACGCCGTCAATGTTCTCCGCCGCCTCGACGCTCAGATGCCGCGCGAGCACGGCGGCATCCTCGATCGCCATGCCGGCGCCTTGCGCCGCGAACGGCAGCATCGCGTGGACGGCATCGCCGAGCAGCGCCACCGGACCTTTGCTCCAGGGGCAGCCGTCGGGCACGCCGAACAGCGCCCATTTCCGCCAGCTGTCGACCGCGGCGAGCATCATCCGTGCCGGCGGCGGCCAGCGCGGGGCGGCAAAGGCGTCCATCACCTCGAGGGGATCGCCGGGGCTGCTCCAACCCGGCCGGTTCCAGGTGCCGGGCAGCACCGCGACCACGTTGATCTGGCGTCCGCCCGCGATCGGATAGGCGACCAGATGGGCATTCGGCCCCATCCAGAGCTGCACCCGCCGCGCAGTATAGTCCTTCGGCAGCTGCGTGGCGTCGAGCGTGCCGCGCCAGGCGATCAGCCCGGAGAAGCGCGGCTGCACCTCGGGGAACAGGTGCTGGCGCACCGTCGACCAGATGCCGTCGGCGCCGATCAGCGCGCTGGCGAGATCGCTGCGGCGGATCGTGCCGCTGCGATGGACCACCGTCAGGCCCTTGGCGTGGGCTGCAACGTCCTCGAAGGTCGCTCCCAGCTTCAGGTCGATGTCGGGATGATCGGCAACGGCGCCGGCCAATGCGGATTGCAGGTCGGCACGGTGCACCACCCAATAGGGGGCGCCCGCGCGTGCGGAGGCGGCCTCCCCGAGCGGCATGCGCAGCAGCTCGCCTCCGGCGCGCGCGCTCATGATCGAGACCGCTTCCGGAGTGACGGCGCGCCCCTCGAGGCGTTCGGCGAGGCCGAGCTCGACCAGCACGCGGCTGGCGTTGGGCGAGAGCTGCAGGCCGGCGCCGACTTCCTCGAGGCGCTCGGCCTTTTCCAGCACGACGATGCGGAAGCCGCGGGCCGCGAGCGCAAGCGCGGCCGTCAGCCCACCGATGCCGGCACCGGCGATGACAATCGTTCGGGAGAGCGCCACCCCTGACCGACGGAAGCGGTCAGGCCACCTTGTCCTTCAAGACACATTCCGGCGGGCGGGCTTCGCCCGGCTTCAGGTCGGCCGCGAAGCGGTACAGCGTCGAGCAATAGGGGCAGATGATCTCGTCGTCGTTGCCGAGGTCGAGGAAGACGTGCGGATGGTCGAACGGAGGGTTGGCGCCCACGCACATGAACTCATGCGAGCCGATCTCGATGACGGGGACGCCGGCATCGTTATGGAAGTGCGGGACGACATGGTCGGACATCGTAACTCATCCTGGAGTGGCAATGGCAGCAGACACAATCAACAAGTGACGCGGCATCTTTAAGGCGCGGCGGACCATAAAGGCGGGTGCAGATGATTGCTAGTCCAGCGGAACCGCAAGCTCCGCAATTGCCCCATGCTCATTTGCTCATGCAAATTCGACACAATCTTGCGGCCTGAGAGAAGCCCTTCTTTCGTCGGGGACGTTGTGTCGCAATTTTGGCATACTATCTTCTCTGGCGAGCAATTTGCGCCGAAAGACGAAAACATCAGGCGTAGACGATTTTTGGGATCGCCGGGCTTTTCCAGATGAAGTGGCTGCGAATCACCACCGCGTTGGCGGGTATCGCGACGTGCGGCTTCCTGCTCGTGCAGGTCGCGCCGCACGCCCGCGAGGCCGGCGCGCTTCTCGCGGCCCAGGACGATCCGGCCGTGCTCTCCGAGCTCAAGCTCGATGCACTGCTGCGGCAGAACGAGGGTCTGGTCCAGGACAACATCGAGGCCGCACTCGCGGCCGGAGACGCCGACCTCGCCGACAGTTTTGTCGCGCTGGCGCGTGACCGGAATATCGCGCTACCGGACGACGTCCTCAGCCGCGTCAGCGATGCGGTCAAAACAGAGAACTCCACCTCGCATTTCGCCAAGCGCTTCGTCACCGGTCTCGTCACCGGCAATGCTGACGACGTCGCGAGCCTGTCAGGGACGGTGACCGGCGATCTCTTCGTGTTCGGCGACATCAGGGACGTGGTGCGCGAAGGCAAGCATCTTGCCATGGGCGAGGACACCGACCGCCTCGTGCTCGCCCTTGCGGCTGCCGGCCTTGCGGTGACGGCGGCGACCTACGTCTCCGTCGGCGGTGCTGCGCCGGTGCGCGCGGGGCTATCGCTGGTGAAGGACGCGCGCAAGGTGGGGCGGCTCGGCGAGGGGCTTGCCGCATGGGCCGGCCGCTCCGCACG
>DATLJJ010000455.1:0-2082 GCA_035538975.1 Sphingomonas sp.
TCGGCGACGTCGTTGGCGGTGATGGCGGGATCGCGGCGGCGGGTCAGGACGTCCCGGATGACGCGCTCGATCCGCTCCCGGAAGGCGTCCGACGCCGACACCACGCGGGCGCGCGTCAACGCCATATGCTCCCAGGTCCAGGCCTCGTTGGCCTGGTAGTCCGCGAATGAAACGAGACTCGAGGCCACCGGGCCGGCGCGCCCCGACGGACGCAGCCGCATGTCGATCTCGTAGAGCACGCCGTAATTGGTGCGCGTCGTGAACGCGCTGATCAGGCGCTGCGTGAAGCGCGCGAAATAATGCGCGCCGTGCAGCGATTTGGGCCCGTCCGAGTCCGGATGCTCGCCGTCGAAATCGTACAGCAGGATCAGGTCGAGATCGGACGAGGCCGTCATCTCGCGGCTGCCGAGCCGGCCCATGGCGATGATCGCGGTCTCCTGCCCCTTGATGCGGCCGTGCTGGGCGGCGAAGCGCTCGGCGACGAGGCCATGCACGGTGTGGACGATGCCTTCGGCGACGTCGGCAAATGCCGTACTGGCCTGTTGCGCAGAGACGGTGCCGGACAGGATGCGCGTGCCGATCAGGAACAGGCTCTCCTGCCCGAACAGGCGCAGCCGATCGAGGAACTCTTCGTATGAGCCGGCGTCCTGCACGGTCGCAGCCAACCGGCCCGACAATTCCTCCCGGTCGGGCATGGCGCCGAAGAAGCGCGGATCGATCAGACCGTCCATCAACTGCGGCTGCCGCGCCAGCATTTCGCCCAGCCGGGGCGCCGCGCCCAGCACCAGCGCCACCAGCGCGACGAGATCGCGGTTCTGGCCGAGCAACGTGATCAGCCGGCCGCCGCGCTGGAGCGCCGCGAGGAAATCATCGAATGCCACGACCGCGCGGTCCGGTTCCTCGGCATGGGCGAGTCCGTCGATAAGAGCCGGCACGAACTCGACGAAAGCATTTCGGGTCGCCTCAACCCGGAACACCCGATAGTCGCCGGTGATCCAGTCGCGCACCGTCTGCGCGACGGCGGCTGGCTTCTTGAAGCCGAGCGTCGCCAGGTGCTGAAGCAGGCGCGGGTCCTCGGGGCCGGCACTATAGTCGAGCGCCGGCAGCTTGGCCGTCCCGGTCGGATCATCGCCCTCGAACAGCTTTTCATAGTGCCCCTGCACGATCTGCAGCTGGTGCAAGAGGTCGCGCGCAAAGGCCTCGCGATCCGGATAGCCGAAGAACCACGCGAAGCGCTCGACTGCTTGCCTGTCCTCAGGCAACGTGTGGGTCTGCTCGTCAGCGATCATCTGGAGGCGATGCTCGACGCGGCGCAGGAACTCGTAGGCCGTGGTCAGTTCGTCGCGCGCCGCGTGGGTGATCCAGTTGCTGGAGGCGAGCACATCCAGCGCCTTCAGCGTCGGCCGCACCCGCAATTCCGGATGGCGGCCGCCCGCTATCAATTGCTGGGTCTGCGCAAAAAACTCGATCTCGCGGATGCCGCCGCGCCCGACCTTGACGTTGTGGCCTTCGACTGCGACCTCGCTCTGGCCGCGATAGGTCTGCATCTGCCGCTTCATGTCGTGCACGTCGGCGAGTGCGGCAAAGTCGAGATGCTTGCGCCAGACGAAGGGCGCGATCTCTGACAGAAGCGCCTCGCCCGCCCTGGCATCGCCGGCACAGGCACGCGCCTTGATCATGGCGGCGCGCTCCCAGGTGCGCCCCTCCCGCTCGTAATAGTTCAGCGCGGCGTCCCGCGAGATCGCCACCTGTGTCGAGGACGGATCGGGCCGAAGCCGCAGGTCGACGCGAAAGACGTAGCCGTCATAGGTGCGCTGCTGGAGGATGCGCGCCATCCCCTGGGTCACACGGACGAAGAACGGCTGCGGTTCGATATCGGGCGCGAGCGTGGTCACCTCGGGGTCGAAGAACACGATGAGATCGATGTCGCTGGAATAGTTCAGCTCGCCCGCGCCCATCTTGCCCATCGCGAGCACGATCAGCCCGCAGCCCTCTTCGGGCGCCTCGGGATCGGGCGGGGAGAGCTTGCCGCGTGCGGCTTCCTGCCGCAGCAGGTACCGAAGCGCCGCCTGCACCGAGAAC
>DATLJJ010000456.1:0-8901 GCA_035538975.1 Sphingomonas sp.
GCCGCCTGCCGGCGGGGGCGAACACCCGCGGACGAGGGAGAGACGCCATGGGGCTCACGCGCCGCGATGTCACGGTGGCGGTATCGGCGGTGCTGTGCACCTGCGCCGCCGGGGCCTTTGCGAAGGGGGCATCGCCGGTGCTCGGCCCGACGGTGTGGGACTGGACCAGGCTGGAGGCAAAGGCGACCGACGTCGGCGCGATCCGCAATCTCGTCCGCCAGCCCACCGCGACGCTCGACGAGCTCGAGATGCACGTCACGACGCTCAACCCGGGCCTCAGCTCGCACGCGCCGCACACGCATCCCAACGAAGAGCTGGTGATCGTCCGCGAAGGCACGGTCGAGGTGCTGAGCGGCGGCACGTGGAAGCGGCTCGGCCCCGGGTCGGTGGTGTTCAACGCGTCCAATTCGCCGCACGCGCTGCGCAACGTGGGGGACACGCCTACCACCTATCACGTGATCAACTGGAAGACGCCGGCTACGCCGAAGAGCTGACACAAGAGGAGGGAAGCCCGATGGATCCGTTCGACCGACGATCGATGCTGATGGGAACCGGTATGGCCGGGCTGATGGCGGGACTTCCTGCCGAGGCGTTCGGCCAGTCGACTGCGCAGGGCAATGCCGTGTCGGAATCGTCCGCGCCCGCCGGGCCCGAGCCGGGCGTGAAGCACCGGATCGACTTCGGCGTGATCGGGCTCGACCATGCGCACATCTACAGCATGACCGACGCGATGATCCGCGGCGGCGGCACCCCCAGGGCCTTTTTCGCGACCGATCCCGCGCAGATCGCCACCTTTCAGAAGCGCTACGGCAATGGCGTGCGGCTGGCGCGCAGCGAGGATGAGATCCTCGCCGATAAGTCGATCAAGCTGATCGTGGGTGCCCCCATCCCGGACCTGCGCGCGCCGCTCGGCATCCGCGCGATGCGCGCCGGCAAGGATTATCTGGGCGACAAGCCCGCGATCACCACGCTCGAGCAACTCGCCGACGTGCGCCGCGCGGTGAAGGAGACCGGCCGCAAGTTCGCGATCATGTATTCGGAGCGGCTCGAGGTGCGCGCCGCGGTGCACGCCGGTCAGCTCGTCGATCAGGGGCGCATCGGCAAGGTGATCCAGACGGTCAACCTCGCCCCGCACCGCGTGGGCGGCAACCGCCCCGACTGGTTCTGGGACAGGGCGCGCTACGGCGGTATCCTCACCGACATCGGCAGCCACCAGGCGGACCAGTTCCTCTACTACACCAAGACCACCCGCGCGCAGGTGGTGGCGGCACAGACCGGCAACCTTCGCCACCCCGACAGGCCGAAGTTCGAGGATTTCGGCGACCTGATCGCGACGGGCAACGGCGGCACCGGTTATGTCCGCGTCGATTGGTTCACGCCCGACGGGCTGCCGACCTGGGGCGACGGACGGCTCTTCCTGCTCGGTACCGAGGGCTACATCGAGCTTCGCAAATATGTCGACATCGCCGGGCGGCCGGGGGGCAACCACCTGCTGCTCGTGGACAAGAAGGGCGTCGAATACATCGATTGCTCGAAGGTGCACCTGCCGTTCGGACCGCAGTTCGTCGCTGACGTAGTCGAGCGCAGCATGACTGCGCAGGATCAGGATCAGGCGCTGCTCGCCGCGGAGCTGGTGCTCACTGCGCAGAAGAACGCCACGCCGCCGGTCACGGCCTGAGGGCGGGGAGGAGAAACATGGAGCTTTCCAGACGCAGGCTCATCAAGTCGGGCGCGGGCGCCGCCTTGGCCGCGCCGGCGATCGTGCCGTCGAGCGTGTTCGGCCAGAACGCGCCGTCGAACCGCATCGCCATCGGCGCGATCGGCACGGGGCGGATCAGCCGCGGCCACGACATGAAGGAGATTCACAAGCACGCCGACGCGCACATCGTCGCGGTGTGCGACGTAGACACCAAGCGGCTCGGCGCCGGCATGCAGCTCGTCGACAGCCGCTATGCCGCAAGCACGGGCAAGGACTATTCGGGCACGCGCGGCTATACCGACTATCGTGAGCTGCTCGCTGCCAGGGACATCGACGCGGTCCTGATCTCGACGCCCGATCATTGGCACGCGGTCCAGGCGATCCATGCGGTGCGCGCAGGCAAGCACGTCTATCTCCAGAAGCCCGCCTCGCTCACCATCGCCGAAGGCCGGCAGATGGCGGACGCGGTCAAGGCCTCGGGCAAGGTGCTTCAGCTCGGCTCGCAGCAGCGTGCGCAGGACCCCTGGCCGCAGTTCCACCGCGCCTGCGAACTGGTCCGCAACGGCCGGATCGGCAAGTTGAAGCACGTCGAGGTAGGTCTGCCCGGCGACCCTGCGGGGCCGGAGGCGCCCGCAATGCCGATCCCGCGCAACCTCGACTATGACGCCTGGCTCGGGCCGACGCCCGAGGTCTATTACACCGAGATGCGGGTGCATCCGCAGGACTCGTTCGAATCGCGCCCCGGCTGGCTGCGCATGGAGCAGTTCGGCGCCGGCATGATCACCGGCTGGGGCACGCACCATATCGACACCGCGCACTGGGGCATGGACATGGAGCTGTCCGGGCCGGTCGAGGTGTGGGGCAAGGCCGAATTCCCTGCGAGCGGGCTCTGGAACGTCCACGGCCCGTTCGAGACGCACGCCCGCTATGCCAATGGCGTGACGATGACCGTGTCCGGTGCGTTCGAGACCGGCGTCAAGTTCATCGGCGACAAGGGCTGGCTGTTCGTGACGCGCACCGGCCAGGTCTCGGCCTCCGACCCCTCCAAGGCCGCGGATATTCCGCTCAAGGCGAGCGATCCGAAAATCCTCGACAGCGTGATTGGCCCGCACGAGATCCACCTGCTCAAGACGCCCGAGCAGCACCGCAACTGGCTCGACGCGATTCTCCACGGCACGCCGGTGAGTGCCCCCGCCGAGGTGGGTCACCGGGCGTGCTCGACCTGTCTGCTGCACTGGATCGCAATGAAGACCGGCCGCCGGCTCAAATGGGATCCCAAGGCCGAACGCTTCATCGGCGACGACGAGGCCAACGCCATGGTCAGCCGGCAGCAGCGGGCGAAATACGCGGTATAGCTCCAATCCTCCCCAGCCGGAGGTGGCAGCCGCAGGTTCCCCTGGCGGGGGAGGATTGCTCGCACCGCCACAGCGGCATAGTGGCGGCGCAGCAACCAGGAGGAACGCATGATCCGCACCGGACTGATCGGCTTCGGGCTCGGCGGCACGGCCTTCCACGCGCCGCTCGTCGAGGCGGTGGACGGGCTCGAGCTGGTCGCCGTCGCCACGCGCAAGGCGGAGGCGGTCGCCGCGGCCTATCCGCGCGCTGCGGTGACGACGCCCGAGGCGTTGATCGCCGATCCGGACATCGCGCTCGTCATCGTCTCCACGCCCAACGACACGCATTTCCCGCTCGCCCGCGCTGCGCTCGAAGCCGGCAAGCACGTCGTGATCGACAAGCCCTTCGCCAACTCGGCCGGGGACGCGCAGCAGCTGATCGATCTCGCAGCGGTTCGCGGCCGGCTGGTCATCCCGTTCCACAACCGGCGCTGGGACAGCGACTTCCTCACCGTGCGGAAACTGCTCGACAGCGGCCGGCTGGGCGAAGTGATGCTGTTCGAGGCGCATTGGGACCGCTTCCGGCCCACGCTTGCGCAGCCGTGGAAGGAATCGATCGAGGCAGGCTCGGGCCAGCTTCCCGATCTCGGCCCGCACATGATCGATCAGATATTGCTGCTCTTCGGCATGCCCGAGGCGCTGAGCGCGGACCTCGCGGTTCAGCGCGAGGGCGGGGCGGTGGACGATTATTTCGATCTGACGCTCCACTATGGTTTGCGCCGCGTGGTGCTCTCCTCGTCGCGCCTGATCGCCGCGGCGCGCCCGCGCTTCGGTATTCACGGCCGGCTGGGCAGCTTCGTCAAATACGGCCTCGACCCTCAGGAGGCGGCGGTCCGTGGGGGCGGCAAGCTGAGCGATCCAGGGCATGGCGAGGAAGACCCGTCGATCCACGGCACGCTCACGCTGGGCGACGGCACGCGCGAGACGATCGCGTCGGAGCGCGGAGACTATCGGCTTTTCTACGCCGGGGTGGCGCAGGCGATCGCCGCGGGAGGCCCTCCGCCGGTCAGGCCCGAGGACGCGCTTGCCGGTCTGCGCATCATCGAGCTCGCCCGCCGCAGTGCTGCGGAAGGGCGGCGGCTTTCCCTTTAGGACCCGGACTTCCGGTAGAGCGCGTCCGCCGCGAGCGCGAGGAACATGTAGTTGGTCTCGCCGCCGCCCAGCACATATTCGGTCTGCTGCCAGAAATAGGGCCAGACCTTGAGCTCGGGCAGGTCGGGGCGCACCAGATTGGTGCCCGAGATCACCCCGCCCGGGATGTACGACCAGTCGGCGCGGTTGACGCCGTACGCGACCGTCGCCGAGTTCGCGCCCACGCCCGAGGCAAAGCTCGCGGTGTTCTCGCCCGGATGCACGCCCAGCACGAAGTTGAGCGCGTTGATGTAGCTGTCGGTCGAGGTCGCCTGCGGCCAGCCCTTGTGGAAGAAATACTGCTCGACCCCGCGCCGCTGGATGTCCCAGCCCGCGCCCCAGATCTGCGGCTTGTAGGGCACGCCATAGGGGGAGTCGGTGCGCGCCTCCGCCGTCACCTTCGCCTGATAGGCCGTCACCGCGCGCGTCACCTTGTCGCGGAAGCCCTGCGGCAGCTGGTCGAGGATCGAGGCGAGCATCCATCCGGTCTTGTCGACCTGCGCAACGATGTCGCCTTCGAGCGTCACCAGCTTGTCCACCAGCGCGCGGTCGCGCGTCGCATGGATCAGCTCGGCGAGCGCGAACACGCGGTTCGGCGCCTTGCCGCGGTCGATCGCCCTGGCCGTCAGGTCGCGCGCCGCGGCCAGCACCTCGGCCGCCAGCGCCGGATTGCTCGCCTTGAGCGCGCGCGCCGCGCCCGCAAGCCCGGCGGCGGCGTGGAGCTCGCGGTCCGGATTGTCCTCGGTGAACACCCAGCGGTCGTCCCAGCGGATCGGATCGCCGTTGTTGTCGTTGCCCAGCCCGTCCACCGGCTTGCGGAAGACATTGTCGGTCTGCACCGCGGCGTCGCCGAGCAGCACATATTGGCGCAACGAGGGATCGATGATCCCGCGATAGAGCCGTCCCATCGCGCGATACCCGCCCAGCACCGAGAGCAGGCCGTGCTCGATCTGCTGGATCGCGTCGTTCCTGCCGTCGGGATCGTGGATCTCGACCAGCTTGCGCTTCTGGTCGATTGTCGTGGCGTCGTAATCGAGCCCGAATTCCTCGACCATTCGTGAGAGCAGCCAGATCGTGCCCATCTGCGATTCGACGCGCATGTCGAGGTCGCCTGCGTCGTGCCAGCCACCCGCATCCAGCCCCGGCACGATCTCGCCCGGCTTGAACCTGGTGAGCGTCGAGGGGCCCTGCGCATAGCCGTCGTAATGGTTGAGCGCGGTGGGCGCCATCAGCGCGTCGTCCATATGGTCGAGCCCGTGCCAGACGCGGTACTTCTCGCGCACCAGCATGTGGCACATCTGGACCGGCAGGAAATATTCGAGCGTCGGCTGCCAGACGTGGCGGGCATAGACGTCACGATCGATGCGGAAGGCGTGCGAGGTCTTGCCGCCGTAGCCGACCACATACATGCCCGGCTCGCGCACCTGGCTGAAGTCGAAGGTGGCGTAGCGATAGCGCAGGAAATTGCCCCAGGGCTGCGGCGCGGCGCGCATCACTTCGGTGCGGCCCCCGGCGCCGAGGCGATAGAGCGTCGCAGGCTGGAGCGCCTCGGTCGCAGCGTCGAGCTCGATCACGGCGCGCTTGGGCTGGGCAGGGGCGTAGCCGACCTGGCTCACCTGGATCACGGGCTCGTAGCGCCAGCCGGCGACGACGTTCGGCGTGACGATCCACTCGATGGCGTTCCTGGTCGCGCCGGGAGCGACCTTGCCGCGCACGATGAACCAGCCGTTGTTGTGCGGCAACCGCCCGTCGATCAGCTCGATCTCGCCCGTTCGGCTCTGGATCGAGAGCCGCTGCCTGTCCTCCTCGGGCGCGACCACCAAAGTCCTGCCGGTGGCGAGCGGCACGGCGACCGGCTGGCCGTTCAATGACTGGACCGGCCCGTTGGGCTGCACGTTGCGCGGCTCGGGAACCTTGCCGCCGGCCAGCCGTTCGACCGGGCCATTGGGCTGGCGCGGGAAGATGCCGGTCTGTCCGTCCATCAGCCAGGATTTGCCGAACAGGTGCGTCGGGAACAGCTCGAGGTTGAAACCCACCTTGCCCACCCATTCGGGCGGAAGCGGCTTGTCGAGGTCCACACGGATGCGGAAGCTGTTGGCGCCGGCGGGCGCGACATGGACCGAATAGCCGAGCTTCAGATCGGGGTAGAAGATCGGATTGAAGCCCTTCGAATCCTTCGTCGGATCGGGATAGCTGAGCGTCTGGGTGATCGTTCCCGTCGCGGCATCGACGCGCCGTTCCCCGGATGCGGGCATCGGCGACCATTGTCCGGGCGCGGGTTCCAGCCGCAAGTCGCCGTTGGCGGCGACGCGCACGCCGTGCTGGATCACGGTCACGCCGGTCTGGTGCCCGTCGGGATAGATGTCGGTAAAGACGAACACGTCGAGCCCGGGTGTGGTGAGATAGCCCTTGTCCCCCAGGTGCAGGCCTTCGGTCGCGGGGCCCGCCGCGATGAGCGCCGGAATCGCGACTCCAAGCGCCAGAAGCCTGCCGATCCGCATGATGCCCCCTCCTTTGCGGCCTTCGTCGCGAAAGCTCGTTCAGGACGAAGGTGCCGCGGGAAGGGGACACGGTCAACGCTGTCGGGTGTTTTTCGCGCCGCCGCTGCCGTAGCCGGCGACCGGGCGGCGCGTTAGAAAATATCTGTTAAAAGCCGGGAAGTTGAACGATCGTTCCGGCTCCGGCCCGTTTCAGGCTTTTTCCGTAGGTTCGGGCCTGTTCCGTTTTGGATATGCGATGCTACCCGCGGTATTGCCGCGATTTTGAGGATTACCGATGCACAGCCTGCTCGCGGCGTTCTGGACTGGCGGCGATGCCCCACAGGGGAGCCTGTCGTCCGGGCTCGTCTGGAGCCATGTGGCGGCAGACGCGGTGTCAGCGTTGTCGTACATCGCGATCGCCGCGGCGCTCTTCGTGCTGGTCCGTCGGCGCACCGAGCTTTCCTATGGCTGGGCCTTCTGGTGCTTTGCCGCTTTCCTGCTGGTATGCGGCCTCGCGCATGTCGTGAACATCCTGGGACTGTGGCAGCCCGCGTTCGGGATTCAGGCGCTGGTGAAGCTCGTGGGGGCGGTGGTGTCGCTCGCGACTGCCGTTGCGCTGTGGCAGCTTCTGCCAAAGGCATTCACCCTTCCTTCCGCCGCCAGCCTCCACGCCGCGAACCGCGAGCTCGAGGAGCGCGTGCGCGAGCGTGACGCCGCGCTGGACGACCTGCGTGCGCAGGCGGAGCAGCGCGAGCATGCCGAGGCCGCGCTGCTGCAGTCGCAGAAGCTCGAGGCCGTCGGCCAGCTCACCGGCGGCATCGCGCACGACTTCAACAATCTTCTTCAGGCGATCGCAGGCAATCTCGAGCTCATCGCGCGCAAGCCCGACGATGCCGATCGCGTAGTGCGCTGGAGTGCGAGCGCGCTCAACGCCGTCGAACGCGGGCGCGCGCTCACCGGCCAGCTGCTCGCCTTCTCGCGCAAGCAGCGGCTCGACATCGCTTCGGTCCGGCTGGTCGAGCTGATCGGCGGCGTGAAGGACCTGCTCGAGCGCGCGGTGGCACCGCTCAGCCAGGTCCAGATCCAGCCGATCGATCCGGCGCTCAACGTCGAGGCCGATCCGCTGCAGGTCGAGCTCGCCGTACTCAACCTTGCATTCAACGCGCGCGATGCCATGCCGGAGGGCGGCAGGCTGACCGTCTCGGCCGAGCGCCGCAGCGGCAAGGTCGCGCCGGATCTTCCCGCGGGCGACTATGTCGCGCTCGTGCTCAGCGATACCGGCACCGGCATGTCCC
This sequence comes from Sphingomonas sp., assembly GCA_035538975.1. Classification (GTDB taxonomy): domain Bacteria; phylum Pseudomonadota; class Alphaproteobacteria; order Sphingomonadales; family Sphingomonadaceae; genus Sphingomonas. The sequence goes on from DATLJJ010000456.1 coordinate 8,000, forward strand.
CCGAAGTGCGCGCGCGCGCCGTCGAACCGTTCTTCACCACCAAGGGCGTCGGCAAGGGTACGGGCATGGGGCTCTCGATGGCCTATGGCGTGATGCGCGAGTGCGGTGGCGGGCTCCAGATCGAGAGCGAGCAGGGCAAGGGCACGACCGTGACGCTGTTCCTGCGCGTGGCCCGGGTCGAGCCGCGCCGCGAAGTGGAGGACGATGCCCGCAAGGATCAGCGTACCGACCTTTCGGGTTGCCTGATCGCGCTCATCGAGGATGACTGCGAAGTACGCACCACGCTGGTCGAGATGCTGCGCGCGGCGGGAGCCGAGGTGCGCGAGGCGAGCGACGGCGCCGAGGGGCTCGAACTGGTCCGCGCGCGCAAGCCCGATCTGGTGGTCGTCGATTTCGCGATGCCGGGGATGAGCGGCGCCGACGTGGCGCGCGAGGCGCGCGAGATCCATCCGGATATCGACGTGCTGGTCGTCACCGGCTTTGCCGAATCGAAGCAGCTGGACGCGCTCGCCGGACCGCATCTGCAGATGCTCAAGAAGCCCTTCGAATCGCACGAGCTGCTCCAGCGCGTGGCGGACATGCTGGATCGCTGATCCGCCTGATCCTCCCCCCGGCGGGGAAAATTAGGGAGCTTTCAGGGCAAAGCCCCGCGCAGTTCCTCGATCCACGCGGTCGCCACGCTGTCGGACGGTGCGCGCCAGTCGCCGCGCGGGCTCAGCGCGCCGCCGGCCGAGACCTTGGGGCCGTTGGGCAGTGCGGATCGCTTGAACTGGCTCGTCTGGAAGAAGCGGAACAGGAAGGTCTCGAGCCATTTGGCGACGGTGGCGAGGTCATATTGGTTGCGCCCCGCCTCGGGGAAGTCGATCGGCCACAGCCCGGCCGCGGCGTCGCGCCAGGCGTGC